>JBPCJA010000051.1:0-10210 GCA_051005755.1 Solirubrobacteraceae bacterium | reverse complement strand
TGATCACGCAACGATGCGTTCTCCGCCCTCAACTCGCCAAGCTCGTCCGGCCGCGCCACGCTCCATAACTACGCGCCCGACCCCGAAAAGCCTGCTCACACGTCCAGACCCCCTGAATACGTACCATTTGAGAGAGGGTGGGTTCAGCCTGCGGGGTGTCCTCGAGCATGCACAACTGACGCCTGGAGGGCCCGCGGCGCTCGATGCGTCAGTTGTGCACGTATGTCATGCACAACTGACGCCCGGAGAGCCCGCCGCGCTCGATGCGTCAGTTGTGCACGCTCATGCAGGCCACGTGCACAGGCCGCGCCCGCGTGGACCTCGCGTCCGTGCCCTCCCTCATCGATGCCGTTCACGAACACCGAGCGTCACGCTGACCCTTCGCGCAGAGATGAGTCCGCGTCACCTAGGTAATCGAAGCCGATATTTACTCTAAAGCAGCATTCCCCAGGCCGGGTACGGATGAACCGCTGAACCGCTCGGCGTCCTCGCCACGAGCCGGCGAGCTCGTCGAGGGCCTGAGCACCCCGCAGCACTCAGAGCTCCCGCCCCAGCTCACGAGGCCCCTTGACAAGATAAGTTGTCAAGGCTACGGTCAGGCGCATCATGTTCGCTGTCGAGGTCATCGAGGACCCCGCCGCGGCGGCCGTCGCGCTCGACCCGCTGCGTGCGCGAATCCTCGCCGAGCTGCGCGAGCCGGCGTCTGCCGCGGCGCTCGCCCAGCGTGTCGGCCTCGCGCGCCAGAAGGTCAACTACCACCTGCGTGCCCTCGAGGCGCACGGCCTCGTGGCGGTCGCAGAGGAGCGCAAGCACGGCGGCCTGACCGAGCGCTTGCTCGTCGCAACGGCAGCCTCCTACGTCGTCTCGCCCGCCGCCCTCGGCAGCAGCGCGCCGGATCCGACCCGCGTGAGCGACCGGCTGTCGGCGCGCTACCTCGTCGCGGTGGCCGCACGGATCGTGCGCGAGGTCGGCGCGCTGGCGCGCCGCGCCGAGGCCGAGGACCGCCGTGTCGCCACGTTGGCGATCGACACGGAGATCGGCTTCGCCACGCCCGAGGATCGAGCGAGGTTTGCCGAGGAGCTGACGCGCACGGTCGCGCAGCTGGCCGCGAGATACCACCACGACGACGGCCTGCCGCACCGGCTCGTCGTCGCCGCCCATCCCGTCCCGAAGAAGGAGGAGACATGAATGCCGAGCGCCGTATCGAGGTCGAGGTCGAGGTGCCCGCAACGCCCGAGCAGGCCTGGGAGGCCATCGCCACCGGTCCGGGCATCACCGCGTGGTTCATGCCCGCGGAGGTCGAGGGCCGTGTCGGCGGCTCGGTCGTCCACCACCACGAGGCCGACATGGAGACGTCCGGCACCGTGATCGCCTACGACCGCCCACATCGCTTCGCCTACGAGGAGGGCGGCTGGCTGCCCGACGGCGAGCACGCCTCGCACGTCACGGCGACCGAGTTCCTCGTCGAGGCGCGCAACGGCGGGACCTGCGTCGTGCGACTGGTGATGAGCGGCTTCGCCGACGACGAGGTGTGGGACCGCGCGATCGAGTCGTTCAGCGCGGGGTGGCGGCAGGCGCTGCACTCGCTGCGCCTCTACCTCACGCATTTCCGCGGCGAGCCCGTCGCGTCGATCAACGCGGGTGGCATGGCGAGCGGCGACCCGGACGCGATCTGGGACGAGCTCACCAGCGCGCTGGGCGTCCCGGCCGAGCCACGGGCCGGCGAGCGCGTCGCCACGACCGCACCGGGCGCCCCGGCGTTCGCAGGCACGGTCGAGGAGGCCGGCGGGCGGATGATCATGCTCCTCCTCGACGAGCCGGCGCGCGGCGTCGGCTTCGTCGCCGCCGGCGGACCCGGCGACCAGGTGTTCGTCTTCGTGCGCGCACAGCTCTTCGGCCCCGACGCGGCACGAGTCGCGGCACGGGAGCAGGCGGCCTGGAAGGCGTGGGTCGACGGGCGCGCGCTCACCGCCGCTGCGGCGGAGCGCGGACGCGGGCGCGGCTCGGGCGCGAGCACGAACCCGGACGCGAGCACGAACCCGGACGCGCGCGGCCTCAGACCTGGATCCAGGCTCAGGCCCGCCGCAGCACCGCCAGCAGCGACACGCCCGCCGGCAGGTCGCGCCCGCGCCGGATCCATGCCGCCTCCGCTGCGAGCACGCGCTCGAGCACCTCGTTGACGGCGCCGCTCGGCGTGCGGGCGAGGTCGTCCGCCGGCTGCGCGCTGCGGCGCAGCCGCTGCACGAACCGCGCTGCGGCGATCGCGGGCAGCAGCGCGGTGTTGAACGCGGTCAGGCGCTCGGCGCTCCAGCCGGCCTGTGCCGCGCGGGCGACGAGCAGCGCGCGTGTGTAGCGGCGGTGGTGGTGGGAGACGACGTCGTGCTCGCCCCAGAGCCACGCGTACTGCGGGACGGTGACGACGAGGTGGCCGCCGGGCGCGACGACGCGCGCGAGCTCGCGCCACGCCGGACCGTCGTCGCGCAGGTGCTCGAGCACGTCGAGCGCCACCGCCAGATCGAAGGCGGCGGCGGCGAACGGCAGCGGCTCCGCGAGCGATCCTGGCCGGACCTCGCCCACTCCGCGCGCGCGGGCAACGTCGAGCGACGACGACGCGAGCTCGACCCCCGCGACCGTCCCGCGCCGCGCGAGGTCGACCATGTTGCGCCCGGAGCCGCAGCCGGCGTCGAGGATGCGGACGTCCGCGGGCAGCGTGAGCCGGTCGAGCACCGCCGCGAGGACCCGCCGGCGGCCCCGGTACCACCAGTGGCGCTCCTCGGCTTCGAAGGTCCAGCGCTCCAGCGCGTCGTCCACGCCTGGCTAGTCCCCGTGTCCGCGCAGCTGCTCGCCGTCGATCTGCTCGTCGACGACGAACAGCGGGCGGCCCTTGACCTGGTCGAAGATCCGCCCGATGTAGAGGCCGACGACGCCGAGCGCGATGATGATGAAGCCGCTGAGCAGCAGCAGGAGGACGACGATGCTCGTGTAGCCCGGCGGCGTGTCCTCCACGTAGCGCGAGAAGACGGCGTAGGCGGCCATGAGCCCCCCGATGCCGGCGATGCAGAAGCCGGCGAAGACGATCCAGCGCAGCAGGACCGTCGTGCGAAAGAACATCCCGTCGAGCGCGACGCTCACGAGCTGGCGCAGCCCGTAGGTGCTCGGCGATTCGCCCTGGCGCTCGGCGTGGGCGAAGCTGATGCTCGCCTGGCTGAAGCCGAGCCAGTCGAGGACGAGCTGGTACTCGCGGTCACGGTCGCGCAGGAGCAGGAACGTGTCGACGACCTTGCGCGAGATGATCGACAGGGTCGAGAACTCGATCTCGCCCTCGCCCTCGCTGAGCATCCGCCGGTAGAGCGTCGCGGAGAAGCGGCGGAAGGCCGAATGCCGGCGGCCGTCGCGCACGGCGCGGACGATCTCATAGCCCTCCTGCGCCTTGGCGTACAGCCGCGGGATCTCCTCGGGCGGCTCCTGCAGGTCGCAGTCCATGACGACGGTCCAGGCGCCCGTCGAGCGCGCGAGCCCCGCGGTGATCGCCGCGTGCTGGCCGAAGTTGCGGCTCAGGCGCACGACCCGCAGGCGCGGGTCGTTGCGGGCGAGCTCGCGCAGGATGTTCCACGCCCCATCGGTCGAGCGATCGTCGACGAGGACGATCTCGTAGTCGGGTGTGACCTCGCGCAGGCTCGCGGTCAGCCGGGCGTGCAGCTCCGACAGGCAGCCGGAGCAGTTGTAGACGGGGATGACGACGCTGAGCTCGATCACGGCAGACCCGACGGTGGCTATCCTCGCGCCTCTGCCCGAGAGCCTCATCTACCGCAGCGCGTGGGGCTACGGCCTCGCGATGCACGTTCTGTACGGACGCTACTACGGAGCACGCGACGCGGCGGTCGCGGCGCACGTGCCGGACGGCGCCAGCGTGCTCGAGCTGTGCTGCGGGCCCGCGCGGCTGTATGAGCGCGAGCTGCGCGGGCGGACGGGCTCCTACGTCGGCCTCGACGCCAGCACCGCCTTCGTCGATCGCCTGCGCCGGCGCGGCGTCGATGCGCGCCGAGCGGACGTCGCGACCGCGGACCTGCCGACCGCCGACGTCGTCGTCATGCAGGCGAGCCTCTACCACTTCCTGCCCGAGGCGCGGGCGGCGGCGATGATCGAGCGGATGCGAGCGGCGGCGCGCGATCGGGTCGTCGTCTCCGAGCCGGTGCGCAACCTCGCGTCCAGCCGGCTCGGCGTCGTGGCGCGGCTGGCAGCCGGCGGCGCGGCGACCGCGGACGGCGCGCAGCGCCAGCGCTTCGACGCCGCGTCGCTGCGTGCCCTCATGGAGCGCTTCGGCCCGGCTGTCCTGCACGCCGAGCCGGCGCCCGGCGGGCGCGAGCACGTCTACGTCCTGGCCGGCGCGGCGCGATGACGGCGCCGCGCCTGCCGTTCAACCGGGCCTACCGCACCGGCCACGAGGCCGCCCGCATCGCCGCGGCGATCGACGGTGGCTGGACCGGCGGCAACGGCCCGCAGACGACGCGCTGCGAGGAGCTGCTCGGCGAGCTGACGGGGGCGCGGCGGGTGCTGCTGACGCACTCCTGCAGCGGCGCGCTGGAGATGGCCGCGCTGCTGGCGGGCGTCGGCCCCGGCGACGAGGTCGTCCTGCCGTCCTTCACCTTCGTCTCGACGGCCAACGCGTTCGTGCTGCGCGGCGCGACCCCGGTCTTCGTCGACGTCGATCCGGACACGCTGAACATCGACCCGCAGCGCGCCGCCAACGCCGTCACGGACCGCACGCGGGTCGTGGTCGCCGTGCACTACGGCGGCGTGGGCTGCGACATGGCCGCCCTCGGCGCGCTGGCCGCCGATCGCGGGCTGCTGCTCGTCGAGGACGCCGCGCAGGGCATCGGCGCGTCGGTCGACGGGCGCGCGCTGGGCACGATCGGCGACCTCGGGGCACTCTCCTTCCACGAGACGAAGAACATCTCCTGCGGCGAGGGCGGCGCGCTCCTGATCAACGACGAGCGCCTGACCGAGCGCGCGGAGGTGCTCCAGGAGAAGGGCACGAACCGCCGGTGCTATGCCCGCGGCGAGGTCGATCACTACACGTGGGTCGACGTCGGCTCGTCCTTTCTCATGTCGGACATCACGGCCGCGCTGCTCGCCGAGCAGCTCGAGCGCGTGGCGGCGATCACCGCCGCGCGGATGGCGATCTGGGACGCCTACCACGCCGCGTTCGAGCCGCTCGAGCGGGCGGGGCTCGTCCGGCGCGCGGTCGTCCCCGAGCGCGCGCAGCACAACGCGCACCTCTATCGCCTGCTGCTCGCCGACCGCGCGACGCGCGACGGCGTCATCGCCGCGCTCGCCGCCGCCGGCATCGGCGCCTACTTCCACTACGTGCCGCTGCACTCGGCGCCGGCGGGCCGGCGCTACGGGCGCGTGCACGGGCCGATGGACGTCACTGACGCCGCCGCCGCGCGGCTCGTGCGGCTGCCGCTGTGGGTCGGGCTGACCGAGGACGACGTCGCCCGCGTGGCCGCCGAGGTACGCCGCGCGCTGGGTGCGTGACGCGAGCGAGCGGGCGGGCGGGTGTTCAGCAGGAGGGACACACGCCGTTTGGCGCCTTCCTCGCGCCTGTGCCGAAGAACTCGCCACTTTGGTGAGGCGGGGCGTTCCTCGCGCGCCTAGTACACCCGGCCGGAAGTTCTGTGGAGTTTTCCGGGATGCCCGGCCGGGATCTGACGGCCGATGGCGCCCGCCTTCGTGCTGGTGGCACGGGGGCGGGCGCCGGCGGCCGTCAGGCACGGATCGGGCGCCCGGAAAACCCGCAGAACTTGTGGACGGGTGTACTAGCCGCTCGCGTCCGCGACGAGGCGGGCGAGTCGCTCGGGCGCGAGCGGCACCTCGCGCAGCCGCGGGTCGACGACGCGCAGGCGCAGGTCGCGGACGTTGCCGGGCGGGTTGGGCGCGGCCGGGCCGTCGGTGTGCAGGCGCAGCGTCCCCCCGCCCGGCGGGATGACGAACGCGAGGGCGACGTTCATCCCCTTGGCCGTCGCGGTCACGGTCTGCCGGCGGCCGTCGGGGAAGCGCATCGTCACGGTCGACGGCTGCGGCCCGCCGCCGAAGAGGCCCGCGGTCAGGCGCACGCGCCGCGGCTTGTCCAGCGGGTTGTCGAGGCGCAGATGCGCGTCCACCGGCGCCCAGCGAAACGGCACCCCGGCCGTCGCCTCCTGGTAGGAGAAGCCGGACCCGTACGTCACGGCCACCGGACGGACGAGCGCGTCGCGCACGTCGCCGCGCTCGCTCGGCGTCGTGTTCGCCGCAAGGCGCGCCGCCACGGCGCGCAGGTCGAAGAACTGCAGCCGCCCGTCGGCCGAGGCGCCCGCCGGACCGGCGCCGGTGAGCTTCGTGAGCGCGTCGACGACCGCCGCGCCGTTGTCGGCGAAGCCGGCGCGATCGACGTACACGGCGCCGAAGCCGGCCGTCGTCGATGCCACCGCGAGCTCTTGCGGTGCGAGCGCCTGCGCGTCGTCCTGCCAGTCGGCCGGGCGGCCCTTCGTCGCACCGTAGCTCCAGCGCAGACGCGTGGAGTGCAGGTAGCCCTTGAAGAGGTCGTAGTCGAGCATGCCGTTGACCGGCCCGCTCTCGGGATAGGGCACGTAGGGCAGTTGCAGCACCGCGGTCCCGGGCGGCAGGCGATCCTCCATCCCCCGCACGAACGCGTCCTCGGCACGCCAGCTCAGCCTGTTGGAGGCATAGGCCGGCTCGTCGTGCGCCGTCGTCTGGTCGAGGATCCCGAGCCCGGCGACGACGGCCACGAGCCCGCCGAAGAACCACGGCGGGCGGCCGCGGGCCCGCAGCCGTTCGCCGAGCGCGGTCAGCGCCAGCGCCACGGCGAGCAGCGACGCGAAGGCGATGAAGAGCGAGATGCGGTTCCAGCCACGCACCTGGGGCGTGAGCTCGAAGGCGACGAGCGCCGAGATGCCGCCGACCGTCCCCACGAAAAAGCAGGCGAGCGCGACCGCGCCGGCGAGCGAGACGCGCCGGCGACGCAGCGAGACCGTCCGGCTGCCCAGCCCCGTCGTGAGCAGCACGAGCAGCGCGCCGGCCAGGCCAAGCGTCGCGACGATGCCCAGCGACGGCGAGAACCCCTCCGAGCGCAGCGGGTTCCCGGCCGCGTACAGCTCGCCGCGGCGCGCGAGGAACCCAACCCGGTGGTTCGGGCGCGGGATGACCATCTGCGTGAGCTTCAACCCGAAGAGCTCGCTCTCGCCCGCCGAGCGCTGTGCGATCGCCTCGTTGCGGCCGTGCTCCATCGCGTAGACGACCGGCGGCGCGTGGCACAGCGCGAACACCGTGCCGACCGCGGCGAGCACGAGCAGGCCCTGGATCGCCATCCCCCGCGAACGCCACGCGAGCGCCGCGAGCGGCACGACGAGCACGAGCGCGAGCATCGTGAAGACCGCGTAGTAGTTCGAGGCGGAGGCCACGACGGCGCAGACGGCGAGCGTCGTCGCGGTGCGCAGCCTGCGTTGGCGGTCCAGCAGCGTGCGCCCCTCCGCCAGCGCGACGACGAGCCAGACCCCCAGGGGCACGGCGTAGTAGGCCGCCAGGAAGATGTGGTTCTGGTGGCGGAAGACGTGGTAGGGCAAGAACGCGAACAGCACGCCCATCACGAGGGCGACCGGCGCCGCGGCGCCGAGGTCGCGCAGGACGAGGTAGGCGGTCACGGCCGCGAGCGGGAAGCACAGGAGAAAGAAGGCGTTGAAGACGACGACCGGGTCGTGGAAGACGATCGCCAGCGCCCGGATGAGGGCATAGTGCGCGGTGTCGCCGAACGACGCGGCGAAATCGAGGTTCGACTGCCCGAAGGGCGCCGCGAGATCCGGATTGTGCGTGAACCAGCCGTGCTCGACGACGTCCTTGACGGACGCCAGGAAGAACGACGCATCGTTGGCGGCGCCGAAGACCGGAACGCTCGCGGACATCCTCCACAACTTGAGATCGGCGATCGTCACGAGCGTCGCCGCCAGCGCCGTGGCAAGGACCCAGAGCAGCTCTCGCAGCCACGGCGGACGGCGGGCCAGCATGGGCGCGAGAATAGTCACCCGTTCCGCGCGACGTCCCCACCAAGGGCCTGTCCCTGGAGCAGGCGCGCGGTTGCGCCATCCCATCTAGAGTCGCGCGCGTGCGTCGCCCGCAGATCAACCAGCTGCACCTCGGTCCGATCGCCGTCGCGATCGTCGCTGCGGTCGTGCTCTGGCTCATCCGTCCGCTCTGGCACGGCCTGGCCCTGTTCTTCTGGACGGAGCCGCTGGTCTGGCTGCCGCCGCTGGCGCTGCTGTGCGCGGGCGGACTGCTCCTGCGCCGCTCGCAGCGCAGCTGGAAGACGCTCGACGACCTGCGCACGGGCGTGCGCCCGCCGACGTGGCTCTTCGCCTTCCCCGCGCTGGCGTTCGTGCTGTTCGTCCTCGGCGCGGGGTTCAACGGGCCGCTCGTCGGCCGCGCGATCGTCAACGCGACGACGTACGAGGCCATCGACGGCCTGCCGCCGGGCGGGGTGGTACGCCTCGTTCCGCGCGAGGTCGCCGAGCAGAACGCCTCCAGCGGCTTCAACTCCCCCACCGAGACGCTGACGAACTTCCGCATCGTCAACACCGACCGTGGCCTCGTCTGGACCGCGCTGCGCACGCCGCAGGGCGCCTTTCGGATCTTCAGCAAGAAGAGCCAGGGGCTCGTCGTGCTCGACGCCGAGAACACGGCGCGCTCGCTGCGCCCGATCGACGCCCAGCTGCAGGTCGCCCCCGGCCTGCAGATCACCGACAACCTGCGCTGGCGCCTGCTGAAGCGGCGCTTCCTCATCCGACTCGAGGAGCCCGTCGGGATCCCGACGCCGCGCGGCGTGCGAATCGTCGTGCCCTACCTCGAGTACAAGGGGATCCTCATCCGCCGGCCCGTGCTCGGCGGCGTCTTCGTCGTCTCGCCCGACGGGACGATCGAGGATCTCGAGCCCGAGGAGGCGGCGCGCCGTCCCGAGCTCGCACGCAGCGGCCGGATCTTCCCGGACACGCAGGCGCGCCGGATCCAGGAGGCCTTCCAGTACAAGCGGGGTGTCTGGAACGCGTGGTTCGTCCACGAGGACCAGACGCGGATCGAGGACACCGAGACCAACCGCCAGCCGTATCTCGTCGACTTCGGCCCCGCCGGCCTCGGGCCGCAGTGGGTGACGGTCGCCGAGCCCTACGGCCGCGCGTTCGCCGCGAGCGCGATCTTCCTGACCGACGCCATCACCGGGCGCACACGGATCTGGCGCGTGCCGCGGAGCACATCGCTGAGCGGCAACCGGCGCGCGCTGCAGACCGTGCGGACCGTCGCGATCCCCGGCGTCGACTTCGGCGACGGAGCGGGAGGATCGGGCAACTTCCGCGTCGTCGAGCCGCGCCCGGTCTTCGTCGCAGGTCGCGTCGTCTACCTCGCCTCGATCATCCCGAACTCCGCCAATGCGGTTTCGAAGACCGTCGTCGTCGACGCCCAGACGAACAAGCTCGTCGCGATCTTCGACAACGACCGCGACCCGCAGGCCGAGGAGAAGACGCTGCGCTACATCGAGACCGGCGTTGTGCCACCCGGCGCCGCCGCGCCCGGCACCGACGCCTCCGCGCCCCCGGCTGCCCCACCCGACCAGGGCGCGCCTGGCGCCACGAGCACGACGCCCGCGACCGGCGGCGCGCGCGACGACGTCGGCCGCCGCCTCGACGACGTCATCCGCCGCCAGCGCGAGCTCCTGCGCGAGGTCGAGCAATTGCGTGACGCCGTGCGCCAACGCGGCGGCTGACTCTCAGGCCACCCGCCGCGCCGTGACGAGGTAGGCCGTCACATCCGGCTCGTACGTGCTCGCCGCGGCCTGGAGGCCGGCCGCCAGCAGGTCCTCGCGCAGGGTCTCGTGGCGGAAGGGCCAGAACGAGAGGCGCTCGCCCCGCGTCGTGACGGCCCCGTCGTCGCCGATGAGGGCAACCGCGACGTCGAGCTCGTGGCGCTGCTCCCAGCCGTCGGCGAGCGTCCATACGTAGATCACCAGGCCACGACGGCCGTCGCGCTCGACGAGCTGGTCGCCGACCTTCAGGCCCGATCCTCGCTCGCGGATCCGCTCCCAGTTGCGGGGGGGGGGGGGGGGGAGAGGAGCCACCCCGCAGAAAACCCCACCCCGCGAGCAACACGGCAGGGAAGGCGCATCTTCCCC
>JBPCJA010000050.1:0-7470 GCA_051005755.1 Solirubrobacteraceae bacterium | reverse complement strand
TTCGCGGAAGCCGCCGATGCTCCTGCCCATCAGCCGGCGTCCTGCCCGCTCAGCCCCCCAGACCGGTCACGCTCGCGCGCCCGACCAGGCCACCGCTCACACCCTCAAAACTGCGAAACCCGAGCTCGCTACAGCGCCTGCGATAACCCGCGTCGACATGTCGACGAAGACGTGGCCAGCGATCAGCGGGTCGTTGCCGACTGCCTGCGCTCCCTCGCCACCCGCGAGTTGCCGACCGGACGCCACTTCGACGCCACCGGGGAGGTTCGCCTCGTCATGCCGGTCATCGACTGGCAGGCTACGTCCGGCTCGCCTTTGACGAGCTGCGCCTCGCGGGCGCTGCGTCGCCGCCCGTCGCGCGCCGCACTCGAAGACCTCAAGCGCGTCGCGCCGCCACAGCGCCTGCGCGCCGCTCGACGAGCAACTCCAGCTGGCGACACCGCCGTCACACGCAGCTACGACGAGTGACGCCGTCCGCGGCGAGCTCGTCCGGACGCCGGAAGCCCGTGGCCACCGCGACGTCGACGTCGGCGACGTCGGCGGGGCGCTCGTAGCGCACGTCGGCGCGTTTCAGCCAGCCGGCCAGCTCGTCGTCGTCCCAGCCGCGTCCGAGCGCCGCGCTGCCCGTCGGCTGCACGTCGTCGCCGAGCTCGTGCGCGACATGCATGGCGGCGCCCAGCGCGGTGCCGCTGTCGCCCGCCGCGGGCTGCACCCAGATCTCCTCGAACGGGCCCTCGCGCAGGAGGCGCGCGTTCGTGCAGCCAGCCACAGAGCTCGAACAGGACCTCCTCGAGGCGCGTCTGGACCGTCGCCGCTAGCGCGGCGTGATCGGAGGTCCAGTCCTCGTCGCCGCGCGCCAGCGCCGGCGCGAAGCGTCCCCAGTCGACCGGCTCGGCGACGAAGCCGCCGTCACCGTTGCAGCGCAGCAGCCGGCGGAAGGCGTCGAGGAACCGCGGCTGCTCGTAGGACGCCATCGCCATGACCTTGTACTCGTCGCTGGAGCGCCGGAAGCCGAGATGGGCCGTCAGCTCCTCGTAGACCAGGCCCAGCGAATGCGGTAGCTCCTGGACGGCGAGCACCTCCAGATCGCCGCCGCGATAGCGCCCGGCCAGCGACGACGCACGCTCGAGGCGGCCGTCGGTCACCAGAACGGCCGACGAGTCATACGGCGATGCCATGTGCGCCGAGGCCGCGTGTGCCAGGTGATGCGCCACGAAATGCACGCGCGCAGGGTCCAGCCCCGGGAGCGCCGTCCTCAAGAACAGTGGAGCGCGTCGTACGAACAGCGTGCGCAGCCCCTCCCAGTGCTCCTCGACGATGTCGCCGGCGACCGGCGGCGCAAGCGCGGGGTCGTAGGAGTAGGCCACCACATCGATGTCCTCGGGGGCCAGGCCGGCGGACGCCAGGCACCACGTCATGGTGGACATGCTCGCCTATCCCGTCGGGCCGAACCGCTCGGTGCGGATCCATTCCCGCTTGAGCCCGGCGTCGAGCAGCAGCTGGCTGGCCGTCTCGACGAAGCCGTTGGAGCCGCAGATGTAGGCGGTCATGGCGCCCGCTGCCGCTTCCCCGATCAGACCGGCGTCGAGGCGCCCGGTGTGGCCGGTCCAGCCCAGCGGCGGCTCGCGTGTGAACGTGAGGAGCGCGTCGTCGCCGAGCTCGTCGGCGAAGAGGACGTCCTCGGCGGTCCGTACCGAGTAGACGAGGCGCATCGGCGTCTCGGGCATCGTGCGACGGCGGTGACGCAGCATCGCCATCAGTGGCACGATGCCGGAGCCGCCGCCGACCAGTACGACCGGCGCGGGCTCGGTCCCGCGCCAGACGAAGTACGAGGCGAACGGCCCGCGGACCTCGACCTGGTCGCCCGGCTCCACGACCTCGTGGAAGTAGGGGGAGACCTCGCCGTCGGCGAGGCAGTCGATCGTCAGCTCGATCTCGCGCTCGTCCAGCGGCGAGGACGCGACGGAGTACGAGCGCTGCGCCACGTAGCCGTCAGGGGCGGTGAGCCGGACGTCGTAGTGCTGGCCGGGGAGGTGGGGCATCCACATCGGCAGCTGGAGGCGATAGGACTTCACGCGCGGCGTCTGGACCTCGATCGACGCGACGGTGGCGACCTGCCAGCGACCGGGAGCGCGCGGCGCGACGGGCATCAGTCGTTCCAATAGCGCTCCTCCTTCCACGGGTCCCCGCGGTTGTGGTAGCCATTGGCTTCCCAGAAGCCGGGTTCGTCGTGATCCATGATCCGCAGTCCGGCGACCCACTTGGCGCTCTTCCAGAAGTACAGGTGTGGCACCAGCAGCCGCGCGGGACCACCGTGCTCGCGCGGCAGCGACTCGCCCTCGTGCTCGCTCACGACCCAGGCCTTGCCGCCCGTGAGGTCCGCGATCGCCAGGTTGGTCGTGTAGCCGCCGTACGAGTAGGCCATCGCGTACGCGCCGAGCGGCTCGACGTCCGCGAGCAGGACGTCCAGCGACACGCCCTCGAAGCTCGTCCCGAGCTTCGACCATTTCGTCACGCAGTGGATGTCGCATGGCACGGTCTCCGACGGCAGCTCACGGAACTCCGCCGCCGCCCATTCGCGCGGTTCGCCCACCATCCCATCGATCCGCAAGCCCCACTCGTCCGGCTCGATCTTCGGGGTCGGGCCCGCGGTCAGCACCGGGAAGCCCTGCTCGACGTACTGGCCGGGCGGCACGCGCGCGGCCAGCTCCGGGGGGAGCCGGCGCCGGCCGCTGAAGCCGCGAGAGAGGAAGCCGCTCATGGTGCGGGGGCGCCGAGCGCGTCCCTGAGCTGCGAGCGTCCCTGGATGTCGAGCTTTGCATAGGCGTGGGCCAGGTGGGTTTCGACGGTCTTGAGCGTCACGAACAGGGTTTCGGCGATCTGGCGGTTGCGCAGCCCACGTGCTGCCAATTCGGCGACACGCCGCTCCGAGGCGGTCAGCGCGTCGACGCCGGAGAGCGCGAGGCGCGTGGGTCGTGCGCCCGCGATCACGAGCTCCTCGTGTGCTGCCGCCTCGAGTCCGGTCGCTCCGCAGCGGTGCGCCAGCTCGCGTGCCTGTCGTAGCGGCTGGCGTGCCGCGACTCGCTGACCCGCGCGGCGCAGCGTCGCGCCCAGGTCGCCGAGCGCCTGGGCCTGGACGAGCCGGGACGGGGAGCGCTGGGCGGCCTCGACGGCCTCCTGAAGGGCGGCGATCCGATCGGATCCATCGAACGCGCGGGCGCGAGCCACGAGCAGGCGGGCCTCCGCCGTCGCCAGGCCGCGGCGCCGCGCCACCTTGAGCTGCTCGTCGGCGAGTGCCAGCGCCTCCTCGCGGCGGCCGAGCTCGGCCAGCACGGCGACCAGCGTCGCGCGGATGAGGTCGCGCGCGGTGATCGCCCGCCCGCGCTCCTCGTCGTCGCGCAGCTGCTCGCGCAGCTCGCTCAGCGCCGCCTCGGGGCGCCCCTGCGCGAGGCGCAGCCGCGCCCGCTGCGACGCGCCGCGCAGCCAGCGGTTGCGTGCGTCGGGGCCCCAGTCGGCCGGGAGGTCTGCGAGGGCGCGTTCGGCCTCGTCGAGGCGGCCGCGGTCCAGCAGCGCCGTCGCGAGCGCGAGCACGCCCGCGTCGTCGGCGCCGCCGGGCCCCGCGGTGGAACGGAAGACATCGATGACGAGCCGCGCCTCGTCCTCGGCGCGTCGCAGGTCGCCGAAGTCGTGCTCCCAGTTGGTGCGCGGTCCGGCGACGCAGGCGGCGGCGTAGCGCGAGCCGGTCTTGCGGGCGGCCTCGGCGGCGAGCTCGATCGCCGCGGCGGCCTCGTCGGCGGCATCGACCATCTGGAGGGCCATGATCGCGTGCTGGACCGGTGGCTGATCGACCCGGTTACGGATGAGCTCGCCGTCGGCCAGGGCGCGGTTCGCCAGCTCGACGACGGCATGCGCGGGCGCCCCGCGAAGCGCCTCGATCATCGCGAGGTGCGCGAGCGCCGACGCTCGTCCCTCGCGCGCGGCCTGCTCGAACAATGGCAGCTGCTCGTCGAGTGGAAGACCTGCGTAGTGCCGCGCGTACAACAGGTCGTCTTCAAGCTCGGCAACCGTGGCCGGGTCCTCATCTTCGAGCAATGCCACGGCGCGCTCGAGCGCGTGGACAGCCTCCTGGGGCGGACGCTCATGAGCAGCACGCCCGCGCGGGCCTTCTCGGCTCGGGCGGCGACGAGGGGCGCGCCGGTCGCCGCCGCTCGCTCGAGATCGCCGAGCGCGTCCTTGCTACCCAGGGCGGCCCCCGCCAGTCCGAGCTCGAGCATGACGTTCGGGGCGTCGTCGTCCCCGGGCGGCTCGGCGAGCGCCCGTGCGAGGAGCCGCTGTGCCACGTCGGGTGCGCCCTCGTAGCGCGCTCGCCGGCCGGCGTCGACGAGGACGCGGGCGGCCCATGGGTCGCCCGCCGGCTCCGCATGCAGGAGGTGGACGGCGATCTCCTCCTCGCGGGCGCCGTCGTCGGCGAGGAGGCGCGCAGCGCGACGGTGCCACAGCGAACGCTCCCCGCCGACGAGATCGGCATGGACGGCGGCGAGCAGCATCGGATGAACGAAGCGCAGCGCCTCCCGCTCCAGGAGCCCGGCGCGGGCCAGCACGGCATGCTGCTCCGAGGCCTGCTCGGGGGTGATCCCGGCCAGCGCCGCGACCCTGGTCAGCTGGCTGCGATCCCCCAGCACCGCAAGGCCGCGCGCCAGCGCGAGCGCCGCCGGGGCGAGCCGCCGCAGGCGCGCGACGACCGTGCGGCTGATCGAGGCCGGCACCGCCCGGCGGACGCGGTCGAGGTCCGCCGACACGCCCGTGACTCCCTGGCGTTCGAGCGCACCCAGCAGCTCGGTCACGAGCAGCGCGTTGCCGCCGGTCGTCTCGAAGCAGGCCTCGACGAGGGGGTCCGTCGCGCCCTCGCCGAGCCGGGCGCGGAGAAGTTGCCCGACCGCGTCGCGGCTGAGCACGCCGGGCCGCAGCAGCCGGCCGGTCGGCGCCGAGGCGAGCGAGTCCAGGAGCTGCGTCTCGGCGCCCGGCTCGTCGCCCGGCTCGTCGGGTCGTGCGGCGATTGCCATGAGCACCGGGAGGTCCTCGACGCGCCGCGCGAGCATGTCGAGGAATCGCAGGCTGGGCGCGTCGCCCCAGTGGGCGTCGTCGACGACGATCAGCGCGGGCTGCTCCTCAGCGAGGTTCACCACGAGCCAGAACAACCCGTGCAGGCGAGCATGCGACACGTCCGTGACGGCCTCGGAAACGCCGCCGGACACCAGGACCGGCCGGGCGAGCTCCGCGGCGTCGCGGAACAAGCGCGCCCGGCGGGCGCCGTCGGCGACGTGCAGCTCGGGCTCGAAGAGCTGGCGTACCACCCCGAAGGCAAAGTCGCGCTCCAGCTCGGCGCCGATCGCGCTGAATACCCGGACGCCCGCGTCTGTCGCCTCGCGGCGCAGCGCACGCAGCAGCGCGGTCTTGCCCTGGCCCGCCGGCCCTTCGACGAACGCTACAGCGCCGCTGCCGGCCTCGGCCTCGGCCAACATCGCTCGCAGGAGCTCCAGCTCATGCTCCCGCTCGAGCAGCACTCGACCGGCGACCGCGGGTTCCACGCCCTCCCAACTTACCGGCGGGACGCGGCGCTGGCAAAGCTTGGCTCACGCGGCCCGTGCGGCTCCCAGGCGAGCGCCGTCGACCAGGTCCTCGAGAAGCTCGCGCAGCTGCGCCGCGAGTCCGTGGTCGAGCAGGCGCCCGTCGGCATCGAACTGCTCGGCGGCGGTCCCGACCGGCAGCTCGCGGTCGAGCACGCGTGCCCCGAGCGCGTCGAGGATCCGCCGTGTCTCGGCTTGCGCCCAGACTGCGCCGAAGATGCCGCTACTGGCGCCGATGACCGCCGCGGGCTTGCGCTGCATGGGGTTGGTGGCCAGGGGACGAGAGAGCCAGTCCAGCGCGTTCTTCAGCTGCCCCGGAACCGAGTGGTTGTACTCGGGGGTTGCGAGCAGGACGGCGTCGGCGCGCCCGACCGACTGGCGCAGACCGGCCACCACGGTGTGGGGCGGTTCGGCCTCGTCGTCCTCGTCGAACGGCGGGACGCCCTTGAGCGTGTCCCACAGCGCGAGCTCGCTGCCGGGCGGCATCAGCGTCGCCGCCGCCCGCAGGAGCTTCGTGTTGTGGGAGCCCCGCCGCAGGCTGCCCGAGATGGCGAGTACGCGGATCGACATGGCTAGGCCCTCGCGAACTGGAGGTCGACCTGGAGCGTGACCTCGTTGCCGAGCGCGAAGCCGCCCTTCGGCAGCGGCATGTTCCACTCCAGACCGAACTGCCTGCGGTCGAGGTGCGTCTCCAGCTCCAGGCACATCCGCGCCTTGCCGAACGGATCCTCGTGCGCGTCGATGACCGTTCCGGCCGCGGCGACTGGGAGGGTGTGCCCCTTGATGGTCAGCAGACCGTCGAGCTCCACCACCGGACCGTCGCGGCGCACCAGCGTCGACTCGAAGCGCAACTCCGGATATTGCTCGCTGTCGAAGAAGTCCGACGCGGCGAGGTGGGCGGCGAACTCGGGGTCCTGAATGGCGATCGAGTCCGACCGGACCGCGCCGACGAGCAGCGCCGAACCGTCCTCCTCGACAGCCAGGTCGGCGCGGAAGTCGTCGAAGCGGCTCTTGAACGTGGAGACGGCCATGAACTTCACGGAGAAGCCGACGGTCGAATGGACGCGGTCGAGAACCCAGACGCCGGCGGGCAACCGCGTGGCGTTCGCTGACAAGACAGACATGTGTGCCTCCTGGCGGTCGTGATGGAGAGCACTGTGGTGCCGCCCGTCTCGGAGCGCATCGGGGCGCCACCCCGATCCTTGCCCCGATCCCTCAGCCCTGGCCAGACCAGCGCGTAGCCGCGCACCAGCCGGCGCCCGCATGTTCAGGCCGCGGGGCGCCGCGCGGGTACCGGGTTTGCTACTTCACCGTGGCGTCAGGGTCGCAGCCGGCGTGGCCGCAGTGGCACTCGTGCGCCACGTGGCTCTCGTGACCGCCGTGGCTCGCGCAGTAGTCCGAGCAGTAGCCGTCGTCCCGGGCTTCGCACGTGCACCCCTCGTGACGGCACGTGTTCTCAGCCATATGTCGCTCCCTTCGAGATTCACGGTCCTGAGATGGACCGCACCGTGGCTCTCATACCCGCGGCGCTGGGCGCAGTCAAGGGCCATTCGCGCGCACGAGCGCGCGCTGACGCAGCGCAGCGAACGCCGCCTCGGCCGTCGCCGACTCGAGGTGGCGCGCCTTGCCGCCGCCGCCCGAGCCGACGGTGACGCTGACGTCGGCGAGCGCGGCGCGCCGCTGCAGCGGGGTGCGCGCGACCGCGTGCTGCTGGAGGCGGTGGAGGCGCGCGAGCAGCGTGCGGCGCGCGAGTCGTGTCTCGCGCACGACGACCACGTCGCCCGCGAGCCGGATGCCGGCCGCGCGGTAGGCGCGCAGGCCGATCAGCGCGCCGGCGGCGGCG
>JBPCJA010000049.1:0-18581 GCA_051005755.1 Solirubrobacteraceae bacterium | reverse complement strand
CTGATCACGCAACGATGCGTTCTCCGCCCTCAACTCGCCAAGCTCGTCCGGCCGCGCCACGCTCCATAACTACGCGCCCGACCCCGAAAAGCCTGCTCACACGTCCAGACCCCCTGAATACGTACCGCCGGGAACGGTGACCGCCGGTACGATCCACGCCGCTGACGCTGTCGCCTTGCAGGCCCAGGGCCACCGCCTACAACAACGCAGCGGGGCGCAGCTCGACTGCCACGATCTCCGCGGACCTGGCCGGCAGCACGCTGACGCCTGGGGTGTACACCTCGGCGAGCTCACTCGGCCTCAGCGGCGCGCTGACCCTCGACGCCCGGGGCGATCCCAACGCCGTGTTCGTCTTCCAAGCCGGATCGACGCTGACCGTCGGCTCCGCCAGCCGCGTCCTTCTCATCGGCGGCGCGCAGGCCTGCAACGTGTTCTGGCAGGTCGGCAGCTCGGCGACCATCGGCTCGAGCAGCGCGTTTGCCGGAAACGTCCTGGCGCTGACCTCCATCTCGCTGACGACCGGCGCGACGCTGAACGGCAGAGCGCTGGCCCGAAATGGTGCGGTCACCCTGGACACGAACACCGTCACCAAGGCAGCATGCGCGACCCAGACCTCGACGCCGCCTGGCGGCACGCCGAGGCCCGGCAGCACGAGCGGCACCCCAGGCGCGGACAGCACGACCGGGACCTCGGGAACTGGCGGCACCGCCGCTCGGCTGAGCGGCCCACGCGGCTGCGTCGCCGGTCCGTTCAGGGCCCGCGTCAGCGGGCGCGGGATCGCCCAGGTCATGTTCCTCGTCGACGGCAGGCTACGGCGGACGGTCAAGGCGAAGCCCGGGCGGACCGTGTTCTCGCTGCGCGTCGACCCGCTCGGGCAGAGCCTCAGGGTGCACCGGGTCACCGCGAGGGTCCGCTTCATGGCCGGCAGCGGCACGCGGTCCCGCACGCTGCACCTCGTCTACCGGCGCTGCTCCAAGGCGGCGGTGAGGCCCCGGTTCACCGGGTGAGATGGGGACACCGAACATCCGCCGGCTGGCACGTCTCATGCCGGTGGGCAGACCGTCCACATCGTCTAGATGACGAGAGCCGGCTCACGATGCGTGTGCCCGTGCGGCGTCGAGCGGCTGGCCGGCGAACTGGCCGCCGGCGCAATCCTCGCAGCGCACGGCGCGGCCGGGATTGCGAATCCCGGCGATGCCGAGCAGCCCGCCCAGCGCCACAAGCGTCGACGAGATGCCGATTCCGACGTGGAAGGCGTGAACCGACGCGGATTGCACGGCACGCGAGATGTCGGCGCCGGCGCGCGCGGGATCGACGCGGGCGAGTGTCTGCCTGCGTGCCTGCGCGACGGCGGTCCGGGCGGGTGACGAGAGACGGCGCGTGTCGAGCCGCTGGTCGAGTGCGGAGCTGAACTGCCGAGACGACCGCGCCGACGGCCGCGACGGCGAGCAGACCGGCGACCCGGGCGATCGCGTTGTTGACCCCCGAGGCGATGCCGGCGTTGGACTCGTCGGCATCCGAGAGGACGGTCGCGGTGAGCGGCGCGACGGTGCAGGCGAGCCCGATCGAGAAGATCAGGAGGGCGGGCAGCAGGTCGGTGAGGTAGTCCAGACCGGCGTCGATGCGCAGCATGAGCGCGAGGCCAAAGGCGGCGGTCAGCGGGCCGAAGCCCATGAACAGGCGCGGCCCGAAGCGATCGGCGAGCCGCCCGGCGCGCTTGGACAGCGCGAACATGACGAGCGTGGCGGGCATCAGGGCAAGCCCGGCCTGCAGCGCGCCGTAGCCGGCGACCTCCTGGAGGAAGAGCACGAGGAAGAAGAAGGTGACGCTCAGCCCGGCGTACATGGCGAATGTCTGCACGTTGCCGACGGCGAAGTTGCGCCGCCTGAAGAGGCTCAGCGGCAGCATCGGCTCGGCGGTGTGCCGCTCGTAGACCAGGAAGGCGCCGAGCAGCGCCAGTCCTCCCAGCCCGGGACCCCAGACCTCAGGGCTGCTCCAGCCGACGACGGGCTGGCGGATGAGCGCCAGCACGGGCCCCGCCAGCCCCACGAAGGTGAGCCCGGCGCCCAGCCAATCGACGCGGGCATGTGCGGTGCCGCGCTCGCGGGCGGGGACGGCAAGCGAGATCAGCAGCAGGGTCAGCACCACGAACGGGACGTTGATGGCGAAGATCAGCCGCCAGGAGACCGCGTCGACGAGGTAGCCGCCGGCCAGCGGACCGATGACGGTGGCGATCCCGGACCACGCCGTCCACGCGCCGATCGCCGCCCCGCGCTCGGCGGCGGGGAATGCGGCGATGATGATCGCCAGCGCGCTCGGGGTCAGCAGCGCCCCGAACGCGCCCTGCAACGCGCGGCCCGCGATCAGCAGCTCGATGCTCGGCGCGATCGCGCACAAGCCCGACACGAGCCCGAAGCCTGCGACTCCCACGAAGAACACCCGCCGCTCCCCGAAGACGTCGCCGAGCGACCCGCCGACGAGGATCAGGGAACCCAGCGTGAGCAGATAGGCGTTGGAGACCCACTGCTGGCCGGCGAGCCCGCCGCCGAGGTCGACGCGGATCGCCGGCAGCGCGACGTTCACCGCGGTGGCGTCCAGTCCAGCGACGAACGAGCCCATGATGGCGGCGACAAGGGCAAGTCGCTTGCTCCGGTCGCCCATGACCGAAGATGTTCCCAGCGAGCGGCTCGGGTTGTCATATGCCCGCGATGACCGTCTCGCGTGCCGTGACGTCGGTCGCAGTGTTGACGCCGGCGAGCCCCTAGTTGAGATCGCAGCGATGCAGAAAGCTCCGACCGCGCACGAGTTCACCTACGACGAGATCTGGCGCTACGAGCGCTTCATCACGACGGTCCAGCAGAAGGCCGGCATCTCGTGGATCGACGCCGAGCGCGCCGCCCGCGCGACGCTCGAACGCGGCAGGCAGCGCAGCGGCGGCAAGGCCCAGCGGATGTCGCTGGACGAGTTCGTCGGGCGCATCGCCGAGCGCGAGGGGGTCTCCCACGAGCACGCACTCGACGATGCCGGCGCCGTCTTCGCAACGCTGCGCGACGCGCTGCCCGACAAGGAGTTCTCCGACATCCTGCACCCAGCTCCCGCGCGCCTACTACGAGGCGCTGCTGTAGCCGCCACGCCGCGCCGCCTTCCACTGAACGTCGACGGCCCATAGACTGCGCTGCGTGCCTCGGCTCTCTCGCCTGTGCGGCGCCGCCGTCATGGCGCTCGCGCTCGTCGCCGTCCTCCCGCCGAGCGCCGGCGCCGCGCAGCGCCCGCTGCCCGTCCACTACACCCTCCTTGCCGGCGTCGCCGCAGCCGCGCTGCACCCCGGCGCGCCGCCGCCCGGCGCCAACGACTTCTCCTGCCGGCCAACCGCCGCCCATCCGCGTCCGGTCGTCCTCGTCCACGGGCTCATCGGCAACATGACCGACAACTGGCCGGCGATGTCGCCGCTGCTGAAGAATAACGGCTACTGCGTCTTCGCCCTGACGTACGGGACCGCGCCCGAGCTCGGCTTCCCGCTCGACCAGCGCGGCGGCCTGACGGCGATCGAGCTCAGCGCACAGACGCTGTCGACGTTCGTCGACCGCGTCCTCGCCGCGACCGGCGCGCGCGAGGTCGACATCGTCGGGCATTCCGAGGGCACCATCATGTCCGACTACTACGCGAAGTTCCTCGGCGGCGCGGCGAAGATCGGTCGCTTCGTCGGCATCGCCGGGCTCTACCGCGGCACGAACGTCGCCGGGCTCGCGCGCCTGGAGCCGCTCGCGCGGCGGCTCGGCGTCACGGCGCCGCTCGACAGCCACTGCCGGGCGTGCATCCAGTTGCTCGACAACTCGCCCTTCATCGCCAAGCTCAACAGCGGGGCCGACGGGGCCGCCGTCCGCGGCGTGACGTACACGAACATCGTCACGCGCTACGACAAGCTCGTCGTGCCGTACACGAGCGGGATGCTCAACGCCGCCAACGCGACGAACATCGTCGTACAGGCCGGCTGCAAGCTCGACTTCTCGGACCACTTGTCGATCGTCGCCGAGCGCAACACCGCCGGGCACATGCTCAACGCGCTGGATCCGGAGCATGCGCGGCCGGTCCGGTGCGTGCCCGTCCTGCCGGTCGTGGGCTGAACGCCGGGCTCGGCTACGTGTACTACGTCGAGCGGCGCTCCTCGTCGTCGCCGGCCGCATACGGGACGAGCGCCTCGAGTGGGTCGTCCAGGAACGTTGTGCCTGAAACGGCGGGATGCCGGCGCCGTCAGGCAAGGACGCAGGATCGAAGGTGTGGCCCTGCCACATCGAGATCCGAGGACGCCGCCTGGCGGTGATCGGCGCCCGCGGTTTCAGGTGCAACGTTTGCGGGCGGCCCACTAGCACCTCGCTCGCCAGACGCGGGCCGTCGGCGGGCTGCTGCGGCGTGGGCGATGCGCACGACGACCTCGTCGGCATCGATCTCCTCGAGCTGGACGCGTGGCCCTCCACGCAGAGGCGTCCGCAGCGTCTCGCGCAGCACGTCCTCGACCTGCGCGGGCGTGACGCCGACGCGCAGACGCGCGCGGACGTCCACCCCGGCGGGCTCGCGCAGCGGGACGATCGCGACGTTCATGACGACGGCGTTCGGGATCATGATCTCGTCCGCGCCCTGCGCGAGGATCGTGTAGAGGAGTCCGAGTGAGGTCACGGTACCCTCGACCGTCCCCGCCACGTCACCTCCAGGCCGTCGAGGATCCAGACCGTCCCGAGGCCGATGACGACGCGGCGGTGGAAGCTCGTCCAGGGGAGCCGGTCCAGGCGCGCCGGGACGTCCGTCCGAATCGTCCTGGAATCGGCGGCGATGCTGGACATGGCGTGCGGCGGCCTACCGAGAGAGCCGATGCTTCGCTGCCGCGCTCTCGGTCACCGCTATCGCTTCACAAGCGACGGCGCGACGATGCGATGGGACTGCGAGCGCGGCTGCGGCGCGGGGGGCTCCAAGCGCTACGACACCGTCGCCGACGCTGAGTTCTACGCCCGCGCGTTCGATCTCGAGGACCGCCGCGAGCTCGCCGGCGCGCACCGGTCGGCCTGCTCCCGCTGCGGATCGTCCACGCATTGCGGCGCAGGAGGCGAGATGACACGGGGCTGCCGACGATCACGCCACTTCCCGGTAGGCCGCCGTCACGCCGCCGCAACCGCGCGGTTGAGGCGCCCCCGCGCCGGACGACCTGCGGGATTGCACTCCCGCCGCTCCACGCCCGCACAGTGGCGAGTTTCCAGCGTCCACCCCGAAGAACTCGCCAAATGCCGCGCGCTCGCCACGACCGCCGGGCGGCCTTCGTCACTCACGCAGCGCGGCGGTCCTGCTCGCGCTCGGCGTAGTAGGTCTCGAAGCGCGCGTAGTTCTCGCGGCGCTCGGCCTCCGCACGTGCGGCGCGGTGCAGCTCGTCGGCGTCGTCGCTGGCGGGTTCCTGGCGGCGGCTCGTCCCCCCGCCGCAGAGCGGGCAGCAGCCGCCTGTGGCTTGGTAGGGCCACCAGTTCACGACGCAGTTGGAGCAGTAGTAGGTCATGTGGTCCTCTGTGTCTCAGAGGACCTATCGGCGGGAATCCGGACACGGTTGATGTGCGATCGGTCACAGGTGGACGCACGGACGATGTTGCGTCGCGGGTCCGGCGGCATACCGCCGCATGCATGGACCGCGAACGCTTCATCGCACTCGTCGCGCAGTCCGCCCGGATCGAGCGCGCGGAGGCCGAGCGCGCCGTCGAGGCGACGCTGTCGACGCTCGCAGAGCGCATCTCGGCCGGTGAGGCACGCGACCTCGCCGCCCGCTTGGCACCGGAGCTCGCGCCCTGGCTCGGTGCCCCGAGCGCTCGCAGCCCTTCGGCGTCGACGAGTTCGTGCGTCGCGTCGCCGCGCGCGAGGGGACGGACGTCGCGACCGCAGAGCGACATGCGCGCGTCGTGCTGGCGGTGCTGGCACAGGCCGTCGGGCCAGACGAGTTCGATGACGTGATATCCGAGTTGCCAAGCGACTTTGCGCCGCTGCTCGCGCGCGGTCCGGACATCGAGGTCATGCCGGTCGAGACGTTCTGGCAGCGCGTCGCCGAGCGGGCCGGGATCGATGCCGACCGCGCCCGCCGCGCGACCGCTGCGGTGCTTGAGACGCTCGCCGAGCGGATCGCCGGCGGCGAGGTCGACGATCTCGTCGCGCGCCTTGACGTACCGCTGCACGAGCCGCTGCGGCGTGGCAACGCCGACAGCGGCGGCGTTGCGAGGCGCATGACGTTCGAGGCCTTCGTGCAGCGCATCGCCGAGCGTGAGGACGTCCCTGCGCCACACGCCGTCGCCCATGCGCGTGCGGTCGTCATGACGCTGCGCGAGGCGGTCGGCGACGACGAGTTCTTCGACGTCACCGTCCAGCTGCCCGACGAATACGTCAGCGCGCTCGCGCCCGCGCGGGCATAGCTCGGCTAGCGCCGACCCGCGTCGCGTCCGGGGTAGCGCGCGACGACGACCGGACAGGAAGCGTGCCGGATCGTGCAGCGCCGGGTCCGCGGCGCGCCGGAACGTCAGCAGCACCTCGCCGCGCAGATCCCCGACGCCCACGACGGCACGGTCGACCAGACGGTGCCCGACGGGCACGATGGCCGTGAGCGGCTCGCCGCGGAAGAGCGGCTCGACCGCGATCGCGTCCCCGTTGTCGCGGCCGTGGAGCATCCCGAAGTCCAACTCGCCGGCAGCGAGGCGCTCGCGCTGCGCGGCGCTGCGCAGGTGCGTGACCTGCGTCTGGAGGCTGGGATCGAAGGCATACAGCGCGCCGACGAACGACTGCATGCGCTGCAGCGCGAGCTGGGATGCAACCGATGCGCAGCGTCGCGCCGCGGCCGGTGGTCCGGTGGCAGCCGGGCAGCATGGACCCACTTGTATCGCGGCGCGCCGCCGGCGGCCATCGGACAAATGACGGATCTGCGCGCGACGCGGCCCAACGTGCGCCGCCTGGCCGCCGCCCTTTGCTTCGCGCCGGCCCGGCCTATCGGGAGGGGCGACAACGACCGACGGGGAGCGAGACGCATGGCCCAGCACTGGACGGAACGACTTCAGACCGCCGACGCCCCGGCCAGCATGGCGGTGTGGTTCGCGGACGTACACCTGCCCGAGCAGGACATGCGCACAGCGCGCAGGTGGCTGCTCGCGACCGGAATCCTCGGGATCCTCAGCGGGACCGCCGCGATCATCGTGCCCATCTTCGCCACGATCACGACCACGCTCCTCATCGGCTGGATCCTCGTGTTCGCGGGTGCCGTCATGGCATGGCACGCGGTCACGCAGCACGCACCCACGCGCAACTGGTCGCGTGTGGCACAGGCCGTGCTGACGCTCCTCATCGGCCTCTACGTCGTCATCTTTCCGCTCAACGGAGCGCTCACCCTGACGCTCCTGCTCGTGATCTGGTTCGTCGGCACCGGCGGGCTCGAGATCTACGGCGCCTACCGGCTGCGCGGCCTGCCCGGCGCCGGCTGGCTGCTGTTCAACGGTGTCGTCGCGATCGTCCTCGCGGTCCTCATCGCCGCCCACCTGCCGAGCTCTGCGGCGTGGGCGATCGGGCTGCTCGTCGGGATCAACCTCGTCTTCTGGGGCATGCGGGCGCTCGTGGCCGCGAGCATCCTCAAGCGCGCGCTGCCGCGCAGATGGACGTCGCGATCGCCGGCGGCCACGGCAAGATCGGCAGGCGACTGACCCGGCTGTTCGCGGCGCACGGCGATCGCGTCCGCGGCCTCATCCGCAACCCCGACCACGCCGGCGACGTGCGGGCCGACGGGGGCGAGCCGGTCGTCTGCGACCTCGAGCGGGCGACCCCCGCCGAGATCGCGAGCGCGGTCGCGGGCGCCGACGCGACGGTCTTCGCCGCCGGCGCCGGACCCGGCAGCGGCCCCGAGCGCAAGTGGACGGTCGATCGCGACGGCGCGCTGAAGCTCCTCGAGGCGGCGCACGCGGTGGGGGTCGAGCGCTACGTCATGGTCAGCACCGTCGGCGCCGAGGATCCGCCCGCCGGCGAGGACGTCTTCAGCGTCTACCTGCGGGCGAAGGCCGAGGCCGACCTCGCGCTGGCGGCCAGCGACCGCGCCTGGACGATCGTGCGCCCGGGGCGGCTGCAGGACGACCCGGGCAGCGGGCGCGTGCGGATCGCGACCGAGCCGTTTCGTGCGTCCGTGCCCGCGAGGACGTCGCGGCGGTGCTCCATGCCGTCCTGCACGAGCCCCGCTCGGTGCGCCGGACGCTCTACCTCGGCGCCGGCGAGGACCCGGTCGACGAGGCGCTGGCACGGGCGCTGGGCTGACGTCCGCGAGCGCGAACGCATAGCCTGGCGGACCATGGACGTCAAGCACGTCGGCCAGGGAGCGAGCACCGCGCTCGGCCTCGTGGGCGCGGCGGTCGTCGCCCGGCGTGCATGGCGCTCGCCGCCGGTCTGGGTCGCGCGGATGAGCGGGACGTCGATCAGCGCCCCCGACGCGGTCGGGTGGGTGACGGACGTCCTCAACGCCGCCTACTACGCGCGCATTCCCGAGCTGCGCGAAGTCGACGACCTGCGGGTCGCCTTCGCGCTCCTCACGACGCGCTGGCACCGGCTCGGCCATCGCCGCCTGCACGCACCCGACGTCGTGGCCTTCCATCGCGCCTTCGGCCGCGAGCGCGTGCGCAACTGCGCCGACAGCCCGCGCGGCACGCTCACCCGCGAGGAGCTCTTCACCGGAGCGGAACGGCTCTTCGGCCCGTGGTTTGCGGAGGCCTACCTCGACGACGCGCGGCGCCATTACGGCATCGCCTTCGAGACCCTCGCCGAGCGCGACGGCTACAAGCCCGAGTACCGCCTGCGCCACGCGAAGCTCGGCGAGCCGACGCCCCCCTCCCGCCCGCGCAACGAGCAGGTCTGGCACACGTACAACCCCGTGCCGATCGATTCGCCGCAACGCACGATCGCCGCGCTCCTGCGACCGCAGACGTGGCCCGACTACGCCAGCGACATCGGCTGCTTCACCCCGGTCCGCAGCGGCGGCCTGCTCGGCCAGACCTTCGAGATCGAGGTCATCAGCGCGCTCACCCCCCGCACCCCGGCGATCCTGCGCGGCTACGTCAGCGTCAGCCGCCTGCTCTCCCGCGACGACGACGAGGAGGCGCTCCTGGCCTACGCGGCGCGCCTGAGCGAGCTCATGGTCCGCTTCGGGCGCGACCAGCCGCCGGCGTTCCCGGACGGCTGCACGCCGCTGATGGCGGTGTGCCTCGACACCCACGAGGGGCACTTCATGGGGCGCGGTCGCAACCGCCTGCTCATGTACGAGCTCGACGGTCGGGCCTACCTGCGCGCCGCCGGGACGTGGGACGACATGCCGGTCACGCTCGAGCAGGCCTACCGCACGCTCGGGCGCAGGGCGCAGGAGGCCTTCTGGGGCGACGAACGGCCGGAGTCGAGCATGCTGCACCAGATCGCGCGGCGCACGGCCGGGTCGTGACCGAGCGCTACGACGCCGTCGTCGTCGGCGCCGGGCCCAACGGCCTGGTCGCCGCGATCACGCTCGCCCGCGGCGGGCGCTCGGTGCTCGTCATCGAGGCCGCGCCCGTGCTCGGCGGGTCGACGGCGACCGAGGAGCTGACGCTGCCCGGGTTCCACCACGACGTCTTCTCCGCCGTGCACCCGGCCACGATCGCCTCGCCGGTGTTCGCCGAGCTCGGGCTCAAGCGCCATGGGTTGCGCTGGATCCATCCCGAGCTCGCGATGGTCCACCCGCTGCCGGAGGGGCGGGCCGCCGTGCTCGATCGCGACCTCTCGCGCACGGTGGCCAGCCTCGAGGAGCTCGCCGCCGGCGACGGCCGCCGCTGGAAGACCCTCGTCGAGCCCTACCTGCGCCACTTCGAGGCGGTGCGAGCGACGATGCTGTCCGGCTTTCCCCCCGCCGGCGGCCCGGCGCGCCTCGTCGCCGCGTTCAAGCTCCAGGGCTCGCTCGAGTTCGCGCGGCTGCTGCTCCTGTCCGCCGAGGCGCTCGCGGGCGAGCTCTTCGAGGGCGAGAGCGCCGCCTGGCTCTACGGGTCCTCGCTGCACGGCGACGCGCCGCTGGCCGGCGCGGGCAGCGCGATCGCGGCCGTCTGGCTCAACCTCATGGGCCACGGCGAGGGCTGGCCGAGCCCCGAGGGCGGCGCGGGACGGATCGCCGACGCGCTCGCGGGCTGCCTGCAGGAGCTCGGCGGCGTCACGCGGGTCGGCGCGCGCGCCGAGCGGGTGCACGCCCCGCGCCGCCGCGTGACGGGCGTGGCCCTCGCCGACGGCTCGACGATCGCCACGCGAACGGTCATCGCGACGACGACGCCGCACGGCCTGCTGCGCCTCGCCGGCGACGCGCTCGGCGACGCCTACACGCGCCGCGCGATGCGCTTCCGCTACGGGCCCGAGACGGTGAAGCTCGACTGGGCGCTGGACACCCCCATCCCCTGGGAGAGCGAAGACGCGCGGCGGGCGGGCACCGTGCACGTCGGGGGCACGACCGCGCAGGTGCACGAGGCGCTGCTCGACGTCGCCCGCCGCCGGTTGCCGGAACACCCGTTCCTGCTGTCCGGTCAGCAGTCGATCGCCGATCCGACCCGAGCGCCAGAAGGCAAGCACACGGCGTGGGCCTACACGCACGTCCCCGCCGGCGTCGACTGGAGCGCCGAGCGCGAGCGCTTCGCCGATGTCGTCGAGCGCCAGGTCGAGCGCTTCGCCCCCGGCTTCCGGGAGACGGTGCTGGCGCGCCACGTCATGGCGCCGGGCGACCTGCAGCAGCGAAACGAGAACCTCGTCGGCGGCGACGTCGGCGGCGGCAGCTATGGCCTGGACCAGCTCATCTTCCGCCCCATGCCGTCGCTGAGCCCCTACAGCACGCCCGTGCGGGGGCTGTTCCTCGGCAGCGCGTCGGCGTTTCCGGGGGGCGCGGTCCACGGCGTTCCCGGCTACGCGGCCGCGCGCGCGGCGCTGCGCGAGGCACGAGTGCCGCGCGCGCCCGAGCTGCTGCGGCGCCGGCGTTAGGACCAGAGAAGCGCCCCGCGCAGCTTGCCGAGCGAGGCCTCCTCGAGCTGACGTGCACGCTCGGCTACCCCGAGGTCCTCGCCGAGCTCACGCAGCGTGCGCTCCCAGCCGTCGAGGCCGTAACGCGCCGATGATCGTGCGCTCGCGCTCGCCGAGCTCGAGGGAGCTATCCGGGGTCCTCGCGGGGGCGGGGGCGCGGGACGCAGCCGTGTTGAACCGCCCATTGAACAAGCTCCGGTGTGGTGTTGGCGTCAATCCGCGCACGAGCGCGTTCGATACGTGCTCTCGCAGCCCGGTAGGTGATGCCCAGCGCATCCGCGGCTTGGGCGAGACTCAGTCCGTCGGCGAGACGAGCAATGACCTCCTTCTCTGGGACCGTCAAGGCGTATAGAGCGGCAGCTCGGGCTTCGGATGCTTCGGACGTCTCGGAGGGGTAGCCGTCGTCGTCGACAGACGAGCCGACCTCCTCCGCGTCGAGCACCACGTCTGAAGACCTAACGGATGGCGCGGCCGGCGAATGGTCGCCTGACGCATCCGCCGCAAATACGTGCTCTCCCGGGGCGCCACGCTGGGTCGGGGCGAGCGCGCGGACCCACACGATCTGCGCCAGCCCTTCGGCTAGCCCGGCCAGGGCTACCGCGAGCAGGAGCCTCGGCGGCAGCGTGGTGAGCAGCTCGACGAACGCTGCGCGCAGAGACGCCCCGGTGAGAAGCGCGACCGCTGTGGTAGCGGCAGTCAGCATGGACGCACAGGCCGCGGCCCACCGCCAACCGCCGGCGATAGCCGCGATGGCGACCCACACAAGCGAGGGGTAGAAGAACGCCGAGCGGTCGCCGAGCAGTCCAGCGACGGCGTTCAAGGGCCCAACCACCAGCGTCAACGCAGGCCACCGACTTACCGCGCGCCACGCCCGCACTTGGTCGACGCAAGCCAGCAACAGCAGCACAGACATGACCGCCCCGGCCAACAACGTCGTGTCGACGTCGGAGCCCGTTTGAAGAACCGATAGTCCAATCGCAGCTCCGATAAGCGCGAGGCCTCCGAGCAGGCCAAGGCGGAAGAGGCTGAAGCGCAGCCAGTCGACGACACCAGCAATCTCCGCACCGCTGATCGGCTCGCCGGGACCAACAGCGGCGTTGTAACGCTCAGGGAGCGTCAGCGCGGAGATTCCAGATCCACGAGAAAGACGATCTCGGCACGGGTCGTTGCTCCGGTCTTCTTCTTGATCCGAGCGACTATCTTGCGGATGGTCCGCTCTGAGCACGAGCGCCCGAGCGTCCGCTGTTCCGCACGCGCGATCGCTGCGTAGTACAGACCCTGACCGATCAGCTTGACGACGCGCAGTTCCTGCTCGGTGAGAAGTGGTGGCGAGGGGAGCGCCAGATACCTGGCGGTACGCACGACTCGCGGCGCGCGCGACGGGTCAAGCCGCCATTGCCCGACGATCTCGGCGACGTTCTCGCTCATGGTGACGGCGAGTCGGACAGGCAACGCGAAGATCGCCACGGTCATCAGAACGAAAGCGCAGTTCGCCGCAGCATATTGCAACACGCGAAACGCGCTGTGCCCCTCGAGCGCGAGCTCGCCGACGTAGCCGACATCGATGATAAGAGCGCAGAGCAGGGCGCTTCGCAGCCGGCCCACGAGCCCGGCTAGCCCGATCGGGCCGAGCGCAGCGGACAGCAGCATCTCCTCACCGGGCCCGCCGATGACAAACGCGAGCACAATGAGTGCCGACCACGCCATCAGCCACCGGTCATCGCGTTCGATCCCGGGAACGACGCGCTGTCGCTGCGCGAGCGCAGCGACAGCTATCGCGACCACAAGCGCCCCGGCGAGGAAGCGGCGGACGACCAGGTCCGGAGGTGACTCGATCACGGCGCGGCCGGCCGACACCATGGCGATCGCGGCGGCCAACGCCAAGCCCGCCACGACGATCCGGCGACTGCGAACTCGGACCAGAGTCTCGGCATCGGACACCGTGAAGGGCGCTGGGGGCGGCCAGGAAGCCACGAACGAAGTGTTCCCGACCGGGGACCGCAGTTCAAAAGCGCCTGCAAGCGCCACACCAAAACCTAGGGGGACGGTTTTGACGCTCGCCGTCTCGGTGGACCATGCCGAGAATGACGTCACGGCCTCACCAAGTACACCGAGCCCACCGTCTACACGAAAGGCTGAGGAGCATCCATGACGAGGACCATCCGCATGATCGTCACCGGCGCGATCGTCGCCGCATCACTGGCAGCCCCCGAGCAGGCGCCTGCCATGGCTATGGGACAGCCTAGCCCGGTCCTGATGGTCCATGGCGCCGAGGTAACGCCGCCCTCCGGCGTTGACTGTGCGACGACCTGGGACGACCTGAAGCGTTTTCTGCGCGACCAGGGCTTCGCCGATCGTCCGCTGCTGACGATCTCGTACTACGAGCAGGACGCCAATTGCGACCGCTCGATCAACGACGCCACCGGCTCGCATGGACAGAGCTACTTCGACGCCTACGGCACCCACTCCGGAGGGGCCGGCGGCCACACCGCGAACGCAAACATCGAGCACATCGCGTACCACCTCGCGTGGTTCATCTACGACAACTACTCGACATTCGACGCGCCCGTCGACATCGTCGCCCATTCCATGGGAGGACTGATCACGCGGTACGCGCTCGGAGAGGTCGACGCCGAGAACCCGGCCTTCCCACCAACGCTGCTGATCGACGACGCGATCACGCTGGCGACACCTCACGGAGGAGCGCGCCCGGCGCCACTCCTATGGTGTGCCGCCTTCCGTCCCAATCGCCAGTGCAGCCAGATGAGGGCCGGCTCGTCGCTGCTGAGGACCCTTGAGGCACGCGCCTGGAATCCGCAGGGCGCGCAGGGCACGGACTGGACAGCGCTTGGCTCAGACGCCGATCAAAACGTTGCAGCCGACCGCGCTGTCGGCACATCCGCCGATCGCTCGCGCAACATGTACTTCGGCGCCTGCCACAAGGTCGCGTATCCGGCTGCCCGATTCGAGCAGCGCACGTTCACCGTGCTGGGGATTCAGTTCACTCGCAATGTGATCGTCCCACAACCGATCGGCCATGATGGCTTCATGCACGATGGGATGATCGCCGGCGGCAGCGGGGCAACCGATCTCCTCAGCCACAACGCGCGCCCGAACTGCGGCGCTCCGCTACGCGAGGACCGCAGCCAGCCCCACCCGATGGCCGAGATAGTCCGAGCGCTCGAGTCCCATGACTACTAATGGCCCCTGCTGCACGCTGCACGAACGACGACGCCGGGATCGCGCGCGGTGCGTCTCGGCCTACAGCACGTCGGCCATGTCATGGCTCCGATCCTCCTTGCCGTGCGGTTGCGAGCGCCCCTGTTGTCCTCTCTGGCGGGCTGCGTGGGGCAGACCGCAAGACACTTTCCTGAGGTCGTGGACGACGACCATCAGCTCACGTCGACCAACGAAGGAGCACCAATCGTGAAGTTCGAGAGACGAAAGAGCCAGTCGGATTACTGGCGCATTGAGGCCAGCAAGAGTCGGGTGCTCGTTGGAGGGTCGAGAGCCATCGCTCTAACGGCGACGTTGGCCGTCGTCGGCGCAACGACACTCCTGGCCGGAGCACCGGCTGTGTCCCCGCAAGGGCAGATCAGCAGCTTTCAGATGCTCGTCAGCGGACCTGACGGCAACAACGTGCTCGACATCCGCGGCAACCTCACGCCTTCCATGATCTCGCACGGGACGGTGAAGATCTCGCCGAAGCTGTGCGAGCGTGATTACCAGCTCCACTTGGCGTTCACTGGGCCGGGCGGGCGCGTCGTCGGTGATCAGCGATACGACGCGAAGGTCCACGGAGCACGACTCGACGGGCGGCCACAGCGCTGCCCCTACTCCGGGTTGCCCCGTCGCGGCCTGCGCTCATTCCAAGTGCTCGCCACCCTCAATGGCGAGAAGCTCATGACCTTCAAGGCCAGACCCCGCACTCGCGCCGGCGAGACGTTCAACCGGCTGTCGACACCCAGGCTGCGGTACTACTCCTTGGCCACGCTTTCGGGGCGTGCTCGAATTCGCGTGCGGGCGCGCTACCGGACGGGGCGTGTTCACGTCGCAACCTTCCGGGCCGACATCGCCGCGGCACCGACTGTGCTCGGCGATTCCTCGTAGCGTGGCCATGGACGAACGGGGCAACGTGCCTGATCGCAACGCGATGGACGCGACCTTGTCGTGGGGGTGGGCCTACGGCTGAACCTTGCGCAGCAGCACGGCTGCGTCGGGGGTGTGGGCTGGCGGGGGGTCAAGCGTCTCCCAGTCGTCGGCAGTATGGCCGTCGAGCCTGAGAGTGCGGTCGGGGTCAGCGGTCAGGCGCAGCTTGAGCGCGGCGCGGTCGCTGTAGGGGGTTAGCGTCGTCTGCAGGAGGCGCAGCCTGTGCGCGATCTCGACGGCCGGGTGGTGGTCGTAGTCGATTTCGGCGTCGACAACGGCCTGCATGGCGTTCGCGCCGAGGTCCAGCAGCGCTTGCACAGCCGCGGGGCTGGGCGCGCGTCCGGCCGCGCAGGCGGCGCGCACCGCCGTGTCACACGCGTCCCTTAGGCGCTGTCGCGCCTTTGGCGCTGGTGGGTCCTTCGCCGCGTCGCCGTGTGCGATGCGGTCCAGCTGGCGCTTGTCGGCGTCGCTGATGAACGCCGCCCACGCGGCGACGTCGTCCCGGGCTTGGGTTGCGGCTCTCTGAAAGTACTCGAAGTCCGGCAGCTGCCACTGTGACGTGCTGGTCAGCGGCGGCGCTCCGATGTAGCTGAGGAACGCAAGCGCCACGTCCTGGGGTGTGCCGCCGCGCTTGCGCAGCATCCTGCACGTGTTCGTGTGGCGGTTTCGCCACGCGCCTTCGGTGACCTGGCGCGCGACGCGCTGGGGGTCGAGCGCGAGCATGCGCTCCACGATCGCTGTCTGATCGTCGCCGTGGTCGGCGATCGCTTCGAGCATCGGCAGCTCCCAGTGTTGGAGCGCCCTGCCGAACCAGAGCTCGAACTTCGCAGGGGCGGTCAGGACGCCCGGCTGGGGCTGCGTGGCGGGGCTGGGCGGAACGGTCGGCAGCGGCGACGGTGCGCGCTGAACGTCGCTCTGGCGGGGGTGCTTGGCTGCGAGGTCGTCGATCAGCGCGCGGACCGGGTGATGGTGCTCGCCGCCGCGCAGCGCATGGCTGCTGATCAGCGCGCGGGCGCCGGCGAACCACGCTGCCTCGTTGATGTCAAGCTGGCCGGCGTAGTGGGTGAGCGCGAGCGGGATGCAGCGCGCTCGTAGCTCGGGGTGGCGGGTGATGGTGGTGAGGATGCGGTCGCCGCGGCGGTGCCGGTGATCGCGCTCGTCGTGGACGAGGTCGATGAGCGCGCAGATCGGATCCTGAGGATCGCTGCGGCGGATGTCGGCGAGCAGCTTGTTGCGGCTGGACTCGGCGCTGACCAGCCAGTCGGGGCGTTGCAGCATGTCGAGCTGCAAGGCGCGGTTGGCGGCGCTGTCGGGGGCGCTGTCGTAGGCGACGATCCTGAGCGTCATCAGACGGTCTTGGCGGCTTGAATCCGCAGGTGAAAGCCGCCGTCGGCGAGTGCCTCGACGATCTCGACTCCAGCGGTCGCGGCGTACAGCGCGGCCTCGGCGGCGATAGTGGGTGGGTCGCGGCCGGGCGGGATCGGGGTTCCGATGAGGTCGATCCAGTCGGGGTCGGTCTGGTAGGCGAGGACGTTGAGGCGGGACAGGCCGGGGGTGCCCCAGGGACGCGGCGGGCAGGTCTGCAGGGTGGCCTCGGCAAACTTGGCGACGCAGTCAAGCAGCGCGTTGCGGCACCCGAAGCGCTCGATCTTGCCGCCGGCGTAGGCGATCGGCTGGGCATAGTGGATGTCGTCGGCGGTGAAGCCGACGGGCACCGGCGCGATGACGACCGCCAGGGTCCACCTGACGGTCTCGAGCAGGTCTCCGACATCGCTGCAGGTCTCGGTCAGCGCGTTGTGCCTGGCGACCAGGTCGTCGCTGAGCGCGTGAACTCGCGCGGTCAGCGCGGCGTGCTCGGGCGATCCGCGGAGCTTGTCGAGGGCGACGTCGAGCAGCTCGACGACGTCGTGGCGGGCCGCGATCGCGCCGGCCGCGGTCGTGATCGCCGTCCAACGCGCGCTTGCGCTGCCGACCGCCCGCTCCAGCTGCTCGGTGCGACCGACGAGGGCGTGGGCGGCGGCGGCCATGACTCCGGTGACGATCGGGAACAGCACCTGCTCGGCGAGGCCGAGCGGGAGGCCGACCGTCTCCACGCCCAGCGTCAGCAGAACGACGGGGATCCTGACCAGCTCGGCCAATGCCCATTGCGGCCAGCCCCTGCGCCAGGCGACCTCGAGCAGCACGGCGGCGACCCAGCCGCTTGTCTGAAAGCGGTCGGTCTGGTCGATCAGCCCGGACGCGGCGATCGCGACGAGGACCGCGCCCACCAGCCAGGCCGGATGCGCGCCGGGACGCTCCTCCCGCATCCCCGCGCGGTACATGAAGAGCTCGACGGCGAGCGCGGCGGCGATCGCCGACACGGCGTTGGGAACGGGATCGGCGTGGGGCACGTCGAGCGCGCTGATCACGATCATGCCCAGCGCGGCGCCCCAGCGGCAGGCGCGCAGGATTCGCGAGATCTGAGTCTTGACGAGCGTGCTGAGCAGCTGCCGCGGGTGGTCCTGCGCGTCTGCGAGCGTCGGGTCCTCGGTCAGCGGCAGCTCGACGACGACGCGCACGCCTGCCCCGGCCTGCTCGTAGAAGAAGCGGCCGCCCATCGCGGCCGCCCACTCCTCGGAGTGCCTGCTGCCCTCGCCGTGGCGCTCGGGCGCCGTCCCGCCGCCGTCGTCCTGCACCGTGCAGCGCAGGCCCGACCCGCTGGCGCGCACGTCGACGCGGACCTCGGTCGCGGCTTTGGCGTGGCGCTCGACGTTGATCAGCGCGCGCATGACGATCTGCTTGATGCCCTCGGCGATGCGCACCGGCACCGCGTCGCAGCCGGGCGCGACGCTGACGCGCCGCCGCGTCCGGCGCGGGACCGCGAATGCCGCCAGATCCTCGAGCATCACCCTCAGACCGGGTTCGCCCTCGGGATCGGGCTGCGCGGGATCGAGCCTCGTCAGCGCGTCGCGCGCGAGCCTGACCTTGTGCAGGGAGTCGGCGCCGACGTCGACCGGCAGCCGCTTCGCTGCCGTCTCGACGTCGTCCGCGAGGCGGCCGAAGTCAGCCAGCAGCGCCCGGAACACCGTGACCGCCGCAGACACCTCCGCGATCCGGTCGCGCTCGCGCGACAGTACGGACTCCAGACGCCGCAACCGGATCGCGAGCCCGCCGTAGGTGCGCCCGAAGTAGGCCGCGCAGATCATGTACACCGTCGACGCGAACAACACGCGGCCGGCGAGGTCGCGACCCGCCAGGTCGGTGGTTTGCGTCTGACTTCGCGCCACACATCGCTCGTCTGATCAGTCCGCATGTGGGAGCGTGTCGGGCCTGTCGAGGAGGAGTCGATGATGACCGGCCAGTCGAACGGTACCGGGCCTTCGGGC
>JBPCJA010000048.1:0-13398 GCA_051005755.1 Solirubrobacteraceae bacterium | reverse complement strand
GTAGCCGCCGGCCGTGGCAGTGACCTCGACCTCGCGCCCGGGCGCCGAATACAGGGCATTGTTGGTCTCGGCGCTGGCCGCTTCCTGATCGGGATGTCGTAGCGGCGAGCGTCGCCTCCCGGGTGCTGCCGCGTCGCGCGTCGCGGAGGCGGCACGGGCGCGTGCCTCGAGCTCGCGCACGGACCAGCGTCCCTCTACGGCGGCCCGGGCCAGCCCCCGGCGATCGGATTGGTCGCGAGCCGTCAGCAAGGCCCGGCCGTGGCCTTCGCTGAGCTCGCCGGCCTGGATGAGCTCCAGGGTCTCGTCCGGTAGGTCGAGGAGGCGGATCAGGTTGGAGACGGCGACGCGGCTGCGTCCCACTCGCTGTCCCACCTCTTCTCGGGAGAGACCGAGCTCTTCGGTGAGGGCGGCACAGGCGCGCGCCTCCTCGACCGGGTTGAGGTCCTCGCGCGCCATGTTCTCGATGAGCGCCGTCTCGAGCGCCTCGCCGTCATCGCGGTCGCGCACGAGGGCCGGGATCGCCCCCAGGCCCGCGAGCCGCGCCGCTCGCCAGCGCCGCTCGCCGGCGACGAGCTCGTATGTGCCACCCGCGATCGGGCGCACGAGCACCGGCTGCAGCACGCCGCGCTCGCGCAGCGAGCCGGCGAGCGCCTCCAGTGCTGCCTCGTCGAAGGTGCGACGCGGCTGCTTCGGGCTCGGCGTGATGAGGTCCACGGGCAGCGAGCGCAGGTCGTGGTCGTCGGCCGGCGCGGTCGACACCGAGAGGATCGCCGCCAGGCCGCGGCCCATGCCCCGTCCGCCTGCGCTCATGTCCCCGCCCCCGCCCGCACGACCTCCTTGGCGAGCTCGAAGTACGCATCGGCACCGGCGCAGTGCGGGTCGTGGTGGGTGACCGGGCGCCCGTAGCTCGGCGCCTCGCCGACGCGGACGTTGCGCGGGATGACCGTCTCGAAGACGAGCGCGGGGAAGTGCTCGCGCACCTCCCGCTCGACGTCGCGCGCCAGGCGCGTGCGGGCGTCGTGCATCGTCAGCAGCATGCCGGCGATCGTCAGGCGCGGGTTGAGCTCGCGCTGGATGAGCGCGAGCGTGTCGAGCAGGCCGGCGAGCCCCTCGAGCGCGAAGTACTCCGTCTGCACGGGCACGATGACCCGGTCGGCCGCGACGAGCGCGTTGACGGTGAGCGGGCCGAGCGACGGGGGGCAGTCCAGCAGGACGTACTCGAAGCGCTCCCGCACTCCCGCCAGCGCGTCGCGCAGCCGCGTCTCGGAGCCGAGCTCGCGCGGCAGCTCCACGTTCGCCCCCGCAAGGTCGGGATGCGCGGGCACGAGCTTCAGGCGCTCGATCGCCGTGTCGCGGATCGCGCTCGTGAGATCGCAGCGGCCCGCGAGCACGTCGTAGACGTTCGGCTCGCCGTCCTTCGGCGCGCCCAGTCCGAGTGTCGCGTTGGCCTGCGGGTCGATGTCGACGAGCAACGTCGCGAAGCCGGCCTCGGCGATGCAGGCGGCGACGTTCACCGCCGTGGTCGTCTTGCCGACACCGCCCTTTTGGTTGGCGATCGCGTACACGGTGCCCATCGCGTCAACGGTACCGTTGTGGGAGGTCGGAGCCGGATGTGGTTCGGCCACGAACGTGATGGATGGCCGTCAGCCTGAGGCTTGCAGTGGGCGTTTGCGGGCCATTCCCGGCCGTCGAGGGAATCGGTTTGGCGTCGAACCAACCTTCAGGTAGAGGTGGAGGTGCAGATTCTCGGCTCCGCTCCAGGGCTGGACCGGAAGGATCTCGACAGGTACGAGTCCGGTCAGATTCGCCGCAGCCGCGGCGTCGGCCTCTTCCGCACCGTGCCGGCGCCCCTTCCATGCGACGAGGGCACCGCCCTCGCCCAGCAGCGGCGCGGCGTACTCGACGACGACGTTGAGGGGCGCGAGCGCCCGCGCGGTGACGAGGTCCTGTGCGCCGAGCCCCGCGCTCCAGGACTCGGCGCGCTCGGCGACGACCGCGACGTTCCCGAGCCCCATCGCACCTGCCGCACGCTCAAGGAAGGCGCACTTGCGCCCGCTGCTCTCGACGAGCGTCATCTCGGCCTGCGGCAGCGCCGCCGCCAGCACGAGACCCGGGAAGCCCGCGCCCGAGCCGAGGTCCGCGATCCGCTCCCCGGCTCGCACCGGCTCGAGCTCGAGGGCGACGAGCGCGTCGGCGACGTGCGTGTCGAGCGCCGTGGACGGATCGCGGACGGTCGTCGGCGCCAGCGGGTCGGAGGCGACGAGCTCCAGGAGACGTTCGAGCTGCGCCGGCGCCTGCTCCGGCAGGCTGAAGCGCTCGCCGAGCTGCTCGAGCCGGGTGCGCACGGTTGCCCGGCTCATCCGTCCTCCCGCGCCCGCGCTCGCGATCGCGCGATGTAGGGCGCGTAGCGCTCGCGCATGTCCCCCAGCCGGGAAGCGGCGTGCGCGTCGAGCTCGGGCACGACGAGCTCGTCGAGGACCGGCAGCACGTCCTCGACGAGCGCTGGCCCACGCGCGACCCATTGGTAGTACGAGCGATCGCCGTGGTGGTAGGGGCCGTACAGCCGCGAGCGGGGGAAGCGCGCGACGAGCCAGCGCATGAGCGACTCGTGGCGGACGTGCTTGCGCAGCATGACGTGCGGCTGCTTGCCATCGCCGCCGAACGAGCCCTCGCTCATGAGGATCCCCGCGATGAGCCCCCGCTCGACGTCGGTCAGCATCCGCGCAGTGTTTCACCGGGGAGAAAAACGTGAAACGCGGCGGCTACGGCAGCGGAGCGACCACGAGGTGGCGATCGGGCTCGTCGCCCTCGGAGTACGTCTGCACCCCGCTGTGGTCGCGCAGATACTCGTGCACGAGCCGGCGCTCACTCGCCGTCATGGCATCGAGCGCGACAGGTCGCCCATAACGCACGGCGTCGTCAGCCGCGTGATCGGCCTGACGCTGGAGCATGACCTCGCGCCGCTCGCGATATCCCTCCGCGTCGATGACGATCCGGCGACCCTCGCCCGCGCGTGCGCCGGCGGCGCGCTGAGCCAGGTGCTGGACGGCGTCGATCGTCTGACCGTGGCGGCCGATGAACAGGCCCAGGTCGTCGCCGTGGACCGTGCCCGTGCAGATCTCGCCATCGTCGGTCACCTCGATGCTCGCATCGAGGCCGAGCCCCTCCACCACGCGCTCGAGCAGTCCGCGCACCGCTTCGACGGGTTCCTTGGGCTCGCCCATCACCGGCGCCTCCCCGAGCGCTTCTTCTTCTTACGCGGCGGACGCGGCGGGGGTCCGCTCGGCGCCGACTTCGCAGCAGGCCGCACCGCCTCCTTCGGCGGCGCCGGCGACCCGCCCATGAGCTTGCCCAGCAACCCTCCACCGGCATCGCCGCCGGCACCACCGGCACCCGCCACCGCGGGTTCCAGCTTCGGCGGCGCCATCGGCCCCATCTTCTTGCGCAGGATGTATCCCTGACCGACGGTCCACAGGTTCGTCGTGATCCAGTAGACGATGAGGCCGGCCGGGAAGCTGATGATGAACGGCGTGAAGACGAACGGCAGGCCGTACATGAGCATCCGCTGGTTGCGATCGCCGGTCGACGGCGTGAGCACGCTCGACAGCAGCTGCGAGCCGATGTACAGGACGATGAGGACGACGAGCACCACCCCGGTCGCCTTCGCCGTGAGGTCCGGAACGAAGAGGAACTGCTCGGCGCCGTTGGAGCCCGGGATCTCCCCGCACGGCTTCGCCGACTGCCCGCAGATCTCGTTGCGCAGGTCGCTCTGCAGCAGGTAGAAGAGCCCGATGAAGAACGGCAGCTGGGCGACCAGCGGCAGGCAGGAGGCAAACGGGTTGATCTTGTTCTCCGAGTAGAACTTCATGACCTCCTGCTGCTGGCGCGGCTTGTCGTCCTTGTACTTCGCCTGCAGCTCCTTGAGCTGCGGCGCGACGCGCACCATCGCCTGCATCGACCTGAACTGCTTGACCATCAGCGGCGCCATGAGCGCGCGCACGAGCACCGTCAGCAGCACGATCGAGAAGCCCCAGCTCACCCCGAGCGTGTCGTGGATGAAGATGAGCACCGGCTTGAGCAGGTCGACGATGACCTGGATCGGTGCGAAGAGGGAGACGGGTGGGTTCATGACGGGGGCGGAGTAGGCGAGCGGGGGCGGAACACGCGCTGGGCTTGCACCGGGTCGTAGCCGCCGTGGCTGAACGGGTTGCAGCGCAGCACGCGCCAGGTCGCCAGCACGAGCCCGCGAAGTATGCCGAAATCCCGCAGCGCCTCGACCGCGTAGCGCGAGCACGTCGGCTCGTAGAGGCAGCGCCGGGGCAGCACCGGTGAGATCACCCGCTGGTAGAGGACGATCGGCGCCTGCACGATGCGGACGGCGGGCCTCATGCGCGCCCCGCCCGCTGCAGGAGCTCGCGCAGCGCGCAGCGCACTCCTTCCAGTCCCTCCCGCTCGGCGAGCTCGCGCGCGCCCGGGCGCGCGACGACGACGACGTCGTGGCCGGCCGGCACGACGTCCGCCTCGGCGGCGAACGCCTCGCGCACCAGGCGCTTGACACGGTTGCGCTCGATCGCGCCGCCGACCTTCCGCGACACCGACAGCCCGAGGCGCGCCTCGTCGTCGGCTCCGCGCGGGAACGCGTACACGACGAAGTGTCGGTTGGCGTGCGAGTGACCCTGCCGGTACGCGCGCTCGAACTCCGCGCTGCGCGAAAGGCGGCCGCGGCGGGGGCGGCGCGGCGTCGAAGCGCGAGGCGATTGCTCGTCCACGACTCGGAGCCTAGATGGTCCGGCCCGCTGGCCGGGCGCCACGACGGACCTCAGACGGTCAGCCGCTTGCGGCCCTTCGCACGCCGGCGCTTGAGCGTCAGCCGGCCGGCCTTCGTCTGCATGCGCTGGCGGAACCCGTGGGTGCGGGCGCGCTTGCGCTTCTTCGGCTGATAGGTCCGCTTCATGACGAGGCGGGATGCTAGCGGACGACCCGTTCGCGCGACCTCGCAGGAGGTTTTTCCCGCGACGTGCGGCCTCTCCCGCGCCGCCCCCCGCGGACCCCTCAGACCGCCAGTGGGCGCTGTAATATTGGCTCCCGCCCGGGCCCCGTCATGGGGCCCTCCGCCGTCTCGACGCAGCCTCTCCCGAAGGAGCCGATCACGCCTGCCCTCACCCCGCAGCTCGCGCACGACTGGGCCCTGATCCAGGCGCAGCTGCGCACCGCCGTGCCGGACTCGACCTTCGAGATCTGGCTCGCGCCGCTCGCCCCTCTCGCGCTCATGGGCGACACGCTGGTCGTCGCCGCCCCCGACGAGATCCGCAGCTGGGTCGCCGACCGCTTCGCGCGCGTGCTGCAACGGTGTGCAGCGGCGGTGCTCGGACCGCGGACGCTCGTCGACGTCGTCGCCCCGGACGCGGCGCTCGAGGACTCCGGCGCCTGCGCCCAGCGCCTCGCCCCCGGCGGCCCGGCCGCCGAGGAGGACTTCCACCCGAAGCTCACCTTCGACCAGTTCGTGATCGGCCCGTCCAACCGCTTCGCGCACGCCGCCGCGCTCACGGTCGCCGAGCTGCCGGGCCAGGCCTACAACCCGCTCTTCCTCTACGGCGCGCCCGGTCTCGGCAAGACCCATCTCCTGCACGCGATCGGCAGCTACGTCCTCGCCCACGGCGGTGGCCTGCGCGTGCGCTCGACGACCGCCGAGCGCTTCACGAACGAGTTCGTCGCGGCGCTGCAGACGCGCGACGTCGACGGCTTCAAGGCCCGCTTCCGCGACACCGACGTCCTGCTGATCGACGACGTCCAGTTCCTCCAGCGCAAGGCGAAGACCGAGGAGGAGTTCTTCCACACGTTCAACGCGCTGCATGAGACCGGCAGCCAGCTCGTGCTGACGTGCGACCGCCTCCCCGCCGACATGGCGGCGCTCGAGGCTCGCCTGCTCGAGCGCTTCCAGGCCGGCCTCGTCGCCAAGCTCGAGCCGCCGGACTTCACCACGCGCCTGGCGATCCTGCGCAAGCGCGTCCAGCACGACGAGATCGCGCTCGCCGACGAAGGTGCGCTGCACGCCATCGCCCACCGCATCGCCTCCAACGCCCGCACGCTCGAGGGTGCGCTCATCCGGGTCGTGGCCTACCACTCGCTGACCGGCCGGCCGATCGACGCCGCGCTCGCCGACGAGGTGCTCTGCGGTCTCTATCCCCACGCATGCACGCCCATCGCACCGCCGACGATCGAGCGCGTCCAAGAGCTCGCCTGCGAGGCCTTCGACGTCAGCCACGACGACCTGCTCTCCGCATCGCGCAACGCGCGCCTCGCATGGGCGCGGCAGGTCGCGATGTACCTCGCGCGCGAGCACACCGACGCGACGCTGCCCGCAATCGGCCAGAGCTTCGGCGGACGCAACCACACGACGGTCATGTACGCCTGCCGCCGAGCAGGCGAGCGGATCGCCGGAGACCCCGCAGCACAGGCCCTCGTACGCGATCTCGAGCGTCGCCTCACCGACTCCCGCTAAGCGACCGTCGGACTTGACACACTCTCCCCATTCGGACGCCTGCCGGGAGGTTGGCCGTCCCCGCATCCTCCGCACGTTCTCGACGTTTTGCACACTTCCACACGCCCTATGACCTCCATCCCATCTGTGAGGTGCCCATCGTGAAGTTCTCGACGACATGCGCGGACCTCCTCGCGCAGCTCGGTGTCGTCTCTCGCGTCGCCTCGACGCGCAGCGCGGTCCAGGCGCTCTCCGGCGTCCAGCTCAGCGCCGCCGCCGACGGCGCCGAGCTGCGCGCAACGGACATGGAGGTCGGCCTGCGCGTCCCGCTCCCGGCCACCGTCGAGCGGGAAGGGACGGTGGTGCTGCCGGCGCGGCTCATGCTGGAGGTCGCACGCTCGCTGCCGGGGGATCGTGCGAGCTTCGAGCTGCGACCGTCCGAGCAGGACGTCGAGGTCGTCTCCGGCTCGGCGACGTTCCACATCCGTACGCTGCGGGCCGAGGACTTCCCGCCGTTGCCCGAGCCCGGCGGCGAGAACGTCGTCGACGTGCCGGCGGCAGCGTTCGTCGAAACGATCAACCGCGTCGCGCGGTCGGCCTCGCGTGACGAGACGCGGCCGATCCTCACGGGCATCCTCGTGTCCGCGTCGGGCGCCGAGCTGCGCATGGTCGCGACCGACTCCTACCGCCTGAGCGTGAAGGAGACGCAGCTCGAGCAGCCCCTGGAGGGAGGCTTCGAGGCCAACGTGCCAGCGCGCGCGCTCCAGGAGCTCGCGCGCCTCGCCCAGTCCGCCCCCGCCGACACGCTGACGGTCTCGGTGCGATCGAACCAGATCGTCTTCGAGATCGGCGGCGACGTTCTCTCTTCCCGGCTCATCGATGGTCAGTTCCCGAACTATCGCCAGTTGCTGCCCGATGCCTACGAGCACGAGTTGACGCTGGCCTCGAGCGAGCTCACCGAGGTCGTCCGGCGCATCAGCCTCATGGCCCAGAAGAACGCGCCGCTGCGCCTGCACTTCAGCGAAGGCGAGCTGACGGTTTCGGCGCAGACCCCCGACGTCGGCGAGGCACGCGAGATGCTGCCGGTGCCGTTCGCCGGCGAACCGATCGAGATCGGCTTCAACCCCGAGTTCCTGCGCGACGGTCTCGAGAGCGCGGAGGGCACCGACCTCGTGCTGAAGCTCATCAGCCCGCTGCGCCCCGGCCTCATCGAGTCCGCCGACGGCAGCGGCTTCCTGTACCTGATCATGCCGATCAGGCTCAACGTCTAGGCGCGCCTCGTGCTCGTCACGCGTCTGCGTCTGCGCGACTTTCGCAACTACGCGGCGGCCGATGTCGAGCTGGGCCCAGGGTTGACCGTCGTGCACGGGCGCAACGGCGCCGGCAAGACGAACCTCCTCGAGGGGCTGTACTTCGGCTGCACGGGCCGTTCGTGCAGGACGTCGAACGAGCGCGAAGTCGTTCGCTTCGACGCCGCCACGACGCGCGTCGAGGTCGACCTGCGCGACGAGGAGGGCCGGCCGCACGCGCTCGCCGTCGGCCTCGCTCCCGGTGACGCCAAGCGCCTGCAGGCCGACGGCGTCACGGTCGAGCGGCTCGTCGACGTCCAGGCGCGCCCTCTTGTCTGCGTCTTCGCCCCCGACCGGCTCGAGCTCGTCAAGGGGCCGCCGGCGCTGCGCCGGTCGCACGTCGACCAGGTCATCGCCGCGAGCTGGCCGGCGCGGGCCGCGACCCGGCGCGCGTACAGCCGGGCGCTCGCGCAGCGCAACGCGCTCCTGGCCGGCATCCGCAGCGGGCACGCGTCGCGCAGCTCGCTGCCGGCCTGGGACGCCGAGCTCGCCCGTCATGGGATCGAGCTGCGCGACGACCGCGCGGCCGTCGTCGGACTGCTGGCGTCCCGCTTCGGCGTGCTCGCCGACGCGCTCGGCCTCGGCGCCGGAGCCGAGCTGCGCTACCGCCCCCGCTCGCGGGCGGCCGACGCCGCGGAGCTGGCCGCCGAGCTCGCGGAGCGCACAGTGTCCGACCTCGAGCGCGGCTTCACCGGCCACGGGCCGCACCGCGACGACCTGGCGCTCCTGCGCGACGGACGCGAGTTGCGTGCGTACGGGTCCCAGGGCGAACAGCGCCTGGCCCTCCTGACGCTGTTGCTCGCCGAGCGCGAGACGCTCGCGTCCACGCGCGGCGCCGTGCCGCTCCTGCTCCTCGACGACGTCATGAGCGAGCTGGACCCCGAGCGCCGGGCGCTGCTGGCGGGGATGCTGTCCGCCGCCGGCCAGAGCATCATCACGACAACCGACCTCGCCCACGTGCCGGGCGCCGAGGAACCCGGCGTGGCGCGCCTTGCGGTGGCCAACGGCACGGTGCTGCGCCAGGCGGTCGCTGCATGACCGCCGAGCCCGCCGTCGAGCCGCGACGCTGGTGCTCGCGATGACAGCGCGTCATTGCTCGACCGGGGTCGCCGTCGAGCCGCGACGCTGGTGCTCGCGATGAGACGGCGGGCTCCGCGGCCGCTCGCGCCGGCAGTGGAGGCGCTTGCCGCTCGCCTCGCCCCGGCCACGCTGCTCGCCGAGGTGCAGCGCGTCTGGGAGGACGCGGCGGGCGCTGCGATCGCACGCGAGGCGCAGCCGGTGGCCGAGCGGGAAGGCAGGCTGACGCTGCGCTGCTCGTCGGCGGTCTGGATGCAGGAGATCGACCTCATGGGACCCATGCTCGTCGCCGAGCTCAACCGCGCGCTGGGCGCCGACCGGGTGCGCGCCGTTCACTGCGTGGCGACCGACCGCCGTCGCGCGACGCCGTATGGAAAGCGCTGATCGCGACGCTCCCGCGACCGGTCTTTCGCCCATTCGCCGGGAGGTCGCGCCACGGGCTGCGCAGATGCCACGTTTTGGCCCATTTTGCAGGTCTTTCTGCGCAATGCAGGGGCCGAGTTTGTGACCCGCTTGTGCTATCCTTGCGGCATCTGGCTGTACCGGCCCCGGCTCGTCCGAGCGTGACGCGGACCCGGGGCTTCTTCACGTTCGGAGGATCAGTGGCGAAGGACGACAACAAGCTCGACGGCAAGACCTCATCGGGCTCCTATGACGCGCAGGACATCACCGTCCTGGAGGGCCTCGAGGCGGTCCGCAAGCGGCCTGGCATGTACATCGGGTCGACCGGCGTGCGCGGCCTGCACCACCTTGTCTACGAGCTCGTCGACAACTCCGTCGACGAGGCCATCGCCGGCCATTGCTCGACCGTCGCCGTCACGATCCACCCCGACAACTCGGTCACGGTCACCGACGACGGCCGCGGCATCCCCGTGGCGATCATGGAGAAGGAGCAGCGCCCCGCCGTCGAGGTGGTGCTGACGGTGCTGCACGCCGGCGGGAAGTTCGGCGACGGCGGCGGCTACAAGGTCTCCGGCGGCCTGCACGGCGTCGGTGCCTCGGTCGTCAACGCGCTCTCCGAGCAGCTGCACATCGAGGTCCGCCGCGACGGCTACGCCTGGAGCCAGGACTACGAGCGCGGCATCCCGCAGAACGACCTCAAGCGGGACGCGCCGACGCACGCGACCGGTACGACGATCACCTTCCGTCCCGACGCGGCGATCTTCGAGACGACCGATCTCGACTTCACGACGCTCGAGCAGCGGCTGCGCGAGACGGCCTTCCTCACGCGCAGCCTCAAGATCTCGCTCGTCGACGAGCGCGGCGAGGGCGCGTCGGCGGAGTTCCAGTACCACGGCGGCATCGAGGACTTCGTCCGCCACCTGAACGCCAACAAGGAGTCCATCGGCCGCAAGGTCGTCTTCTTCGAAGGTGACAGCGACGAGGGCGCCGTCGAGGTCGCGATGCAGTGGAACACGACCTACCAGGAGTCGGTCTTCTCCTTCGCGAACAACATCAACACCCACGAGGGCGGGTCGCACCTGTCGGGCTTCCGCTCGGCGCTGACGACCGTCCTGAACCGCTACGCCAAGGCGCGCGGCCTGCTGAAGGAGAAGGACGACAACCTCACCGGCGAGGACGTGCGCGAGGGCCTGACCGCCGTCATCTCGGCGAAGCTCACGGACCCGCAGTTCGAGGGCCAGACGAAGACGAAGCTCGGCAACCCCGGCATGGAGGGGTTCGTGCGCTCGATCGTGTACGACCGCCTCGGCGATTTCCTCGAGGAGAACCCGTCGGAGGCCAACGCGATCATCCGCAAGGCGGTGTCCGCCGCACAAGCCCGCGCCGCCGCGCGCAAGGCCCGCGACCTCACCCGCCGCAAGTCCGCGCTGGAGAACTCCACGCTCCCCGGCAAGCTCGCCGACTGCTCGGTGAAGGACCCATCGCTCGCCGAGTTGTTCATCGTCGAGGGCGATTCGGCCGGTGGCTCGGCCAAGCAGGGCCGCGACCGCAACACGCAGGCCGTGCTGCCGCTGCGCGGCAAGATCCTCAACGTCGAGAAGAGCCGCATCGACAAGGTCCTCAAGAACCTCGAGATCCAGGCGCTCATCACCGCCATCGGCACGGGCATCCGCGACGAGTTCGACATCGAGAAGGCGCGCTACCACAAGATCATCCTCATGACGGACGCCGACGTCGACGGCGCACACATCCGCACCCTCGCGCTGACGCTGCTGTACCGCGAGATGCCCGCGCTCATCGAGGCCGGCTACGTCTACATCGCCAAGCCGCCGCTCTACAAGCTCAAGCAGGGCTCCAGCGAGCGCGACATCGAGAAGGACTCCGAGCTCGAGCAGATCCTGCGCGCCGACAAGCTCGAGAAGGCGCTCGTCTTCGACCGTCACGGCACCCAGTTCAAGCTCACCGAGCCGCGCTGGCAGCGCTTCTCGCGCCTGCTCAAGCAGTACGAGGGCTGGTCCTCGACGCTGCGCGCCGAGTACGGGTCGGACACCGTGATCTTCCTCGAGGAGTCGGGCGTGCTCGACGAGCAGATCAACACCGGCGCAGGGGCGCTGGAGCTGATCGAGCGCTCGCAGATCGCCGACGCTCCGTACGAGACGTCGCTCGTCCGCCAGGACGAGGTGAACATCACCGTCCGAGCCGTGGAGAACAAGACCGGCCTCGCGCGCGAGCTGCTCATCCCGCGCCGGCTGTTCGACGCGCAGGACCTGAAGAACTTCACCCGCGTGCACGGCCAGCTGCGCGAGCTCGCCGGCCAGGCTCCCTTCACCGTCAAGCTGGGGGACGCCAACGAGGATGCGGCGTCGTTCCACACGCTGCGCGAGGCGGTCCTGCACGTCGCGCAGAAGGGCATCACCCTGCAGCGCTTCAAGGGACTGGGTGAGATGAATGCCGCGCAGCTACGCGACACCACGATGGACCCGGCGACGCGGACGCTCGCGCAGGTGGGGATCGAGGACGCCGCGCAGGCCGATCTGATCTTCTCCACGCTGATGGGCGACATGGTCGAGCCGCGCCGGCAGTTCATCGAGGACAACGCCCGCCTCGTCGCCAACCTGGACGTCTAGAGGTGCTCCATCTCACGCCGGCCCACCTGATTTGCCGGGCACCGATCACCCCTTGGCTGTGTCCTCGGACCTCGATGTGCCAGAGGCACACCTTCGGTCCTGCGTCCTTGCCAGGCGGCGCCGGCATCCCGGCAAATCAGGCGCCCCGACATTAGATGCAGCACTGATGTCCTCCGTTGACATCCTCGGCGGGGGCAACGTCGAGCCGCGCGCGCTCGAGGACGAGATGCGCTCCGCGTACCTGGACTACGCGATGTCGGTCATCGTCGGGCGTGCTCTGCCGGACGTGCGCGACGGCCTGAAGCCCGTCCATCGTCGCGTGCTGTTCTCCATGTCGGAGAACGGCCTCGGCCCGACCCGGCCCTACCGCAAGTGCGCGTCGATCGTCGGCGACGTCATGGGCAACTATCACCCGCACGGCGACTCGGCGATCTACGACGCCCTCGTGCGCCTCGCGCAGGAGTTCTCGATGCGCTACCAGCTCATCGACGGCCAGGGCAACTACGGCTCGGTCGACGACGACCCGCCGGCGGCCATGCGCTACACCGAGGCGCGCCTGGAGCGCATGGCGATGGAGATGCTGCGCGACCTCGACGCCGACACGGTCGACTTCGTCCCCAACTACGACGGCCGCAAGCAGGAGCCCGTCGTGCTGCCGGCTCGCTTCCCCAACCTGCTCGTCAACGGGTCGTCGGGCATCGCCGTCGGCATGGCGACGAACATCCCGCCGCACAACCTGCGCGAGGTCATCTCCGCGGTCATCGCCTACATCGACGACCCGGCGCTCGACAAGCTCAGCCGCGAGGAGGCCGCCGCCCGCCTCATCGCGCACATGCCGGGTCCCGACTTCCCGACGGGCGGCATCATCCTCGGCCGCCAGGGCATCCTCGACGCCTACGAGACCGGGCGCGGCCGCGTGCGCGTGCGCGGCAAGGCGCACACGGAGGACATCGGCCGCGGTCGCGAGGCGCTGATCGTCACCGAGCTGCCCTACGCCGTGAAGAAGGGCGGCGAGAACGGCCTGGTGATGAAGATCGCCGAGCTCGTGCGCGAGAAGAAGATCAGCGGGATCGCCGACCTGGAGGACCACTCCTCCGAGCGTGGCGGGATGCGCGTCGTGATCACGCTCAAGCGCGACGAGATCCCCGAGGTCGTCCTCAACCAGCTCTACAAGCACACGGCGCTGCAGACCACGTTCGGGGTGAACATGGTCGCCCTCGTGGAGGGCGTGCCGCGCACCCTCTCGCTGCAGGAGGTCATCCGCCACTACGTCCACCACCAGCGCGAGGTCATCGTGCGGCGCACGCAGCACGAGCTGCGGGTGCTCGAACGCCGCGTGCACGTCCTCAAGGGACTGCTCATCGCGCTGGACAACCTTGACGCGATCATCGAGCTCATCCGCGCGTCGCGCGACCGCGAGAACGCGCGAAACGAGCTCGTCGCGCGCTTCGCGCTGACGGAG
>JBPCJA010000047.1:0-9221 GCA_051005755.1 Solirubrobacteraceae bacterium | reverse complement strand
ACGCCAACAACGCCGACCCCACCCCATTCGTATGGACTGCGACCGCCGACTCGATCCTCGAGAAGGTCCGCCGCGGACGCCTCGCCCTCGACGCAATCACCAACTAAAACCGAGACACTGCACTAGGAACCTTCAGGACGACCGCGCAGCCCTCGATCGGCTGGAGGCCGAGCAACGGGTAGCAGGTCGTTTCGAGCTGTGCAGCACGTCCAGCGTGGAGTGGCGGACGCGGTCTGTGTCAGCCGAGGAAGTCGATCAGGACCGGGGCGACGGCGGCGTCGGCCACCGCGTGGTCCTGGCCGTCGAGGGTGACCTGCTGGGCGCCGGGGACCGCTTCGGCGACCGCGGCCACGGCGTTGCCGGCCCAGGCGGGGCTGGCGGCGCCGTCCATGGCGAGAGTCGGCACCGCGATCGTCGCCAGCCGATCCGTGGGGATCGAACCGTCTGCTTCGACGACGGCGATGTCGTAGGGCAGGGTGTGGGCGGTGGCGACCATGCCGGGCCAGGCCGGCGCCTGCTTGATCGCCTCGATGACCTCGGGCGGGAAGTCCTGCAGGAAGATCTCCGCTGCCTCGTCCGGGCGACCGGCGTCGACGGCGGCCTGGATGCGAGTGGCATAGTCGCTTGGTGGCTCCTCGCGGTCGTCGTCGAGCATGTAGGGCGGCTCGTAGACCGCGAGCTTCGTGATCGGCAGGCCCCGGGCCGTCGCCTCCAGGGCGAGGGCCGCTCCGGAGGAGTGGCCGTACACGAGCGCCGACCCGCCTGCCGCCGCGATGAGCGCATGGAGATCCTCGACCTCGCGCTCGACGGCGTACGGCGGCGTGTCGCTGCTGTCGCCCCTCCCCCGCCGGTCGTAGGCGTAGACCGTGGAGTGCGGCGCGAGGAGCGGGGCCAGGGTGCTCACCGAGTGTCGAGTGTTGAACGTGCCGCCGACGAGGATCAACAGCGGGCCGGCGCCCGTCCGCTCGTAGGCGAGCGTGGTGCCGTCGACGGAGTTCCACGGCCGGGGGCTGGGGAGCGCGATCGGCGCGTTGGAAGGACTCGACTGGATACGCATCAATCATGTAGTCGAATTCGCATGCACGAGTGACCTCTCCGAGGGCTGCGCGAGAACCGGGGTCACGTCTGCACGTATGTCGTGCAGTAGTGACCACGCTCGCGGCGGTGGGACAAGCGGGGTCAATTGTGCATGCCGGTCAGCTCACCGTGCTGCGCGGCCGCCGGCACGATGTCATCCGCGTGGCGAGTTCGTCTAGATGCCGTCTAGATGAGTGGTTTCCGCGGCAAGCAGTTCGAGGCGACCCTCGCCGTCCTAAACGCCAGCGTCTATCGCTCGCGCCGCAAAGACGAGTCAGCAAGAGCGTGCGCCACGCAGCTATCCGCCAGCGCATCGAATCGATCACTGCACGGCAAAGGACATCCTGGCGCTCCAACGGCCCGACCCACGGACCCCGCACGGGCTCAGGACCCGCCTGCCCTGCAGCTTCCTACCGGCCGCCGTGGTACGTCAGGGCCTGAAGCTGATTCCGTCGAGCGGGGCGGTGCCGCCGCCCCCGAGGACCGGCTCCACACGGCCGTCGGCCTGCACGTCGACGTGGCGTGGAGTATCCACCGTGCTGACGATCGTGAACCTGCGGTCGGCCGGCGGCCGGTAGCCATCGGGCAGGACGAAGGCGGCGGGCTGCGCTCCGCCCGACCCGCCCGTCAGCTCGGCGACGCCTTCGAGATGCACGACGCCGCCGCGGTCCTTCCAGAAGCCGACCGCCTGATAGCCGTTGCCGTAGTTGCGCCAGAACCAGCCGTTGCCGCCGGTGCAGAACTGAGCGACCGCCGCGCACTGTCCTCCGCCGCCCGGCGCGCCGGCGACGAGCCTCGCCGGCTCACCGGCGAAGTCGGCCGGTGCGGCGTCCCTTCCCGGGGCCCTGGGGGACCCGTCGGCCCCCGGCCGCCCGGCCGCACCCGCCGGCCCCCGCACCGTCACGACTTTGTTGACCGAGAGCTTGGTCTCGGTGCGCCTGCACTTCCCGTCCCTGGCGAGGCGCAGGGCGCCGCCCGCCTTCTTTGCGCAGAGCGTGGCGGGCTTCGCGCTCGACGACTGCGCGACGGCGTAGCCAGACCGAGCACGACGACCACCATCGACGCAAGCGCGCGAATCACACCGGAATCTTGACAGATGAAGGTTGCGACGCGAATCGGCGGCGTCCGCCACGCGGCTCAGGCGAGCATCGAGGCCGGCATCGCGCCGATGCCAACCATGCCCGGCCCTGCGTGGGCCCCGATGACGGGCCCGACCTCGCCGACGAACAGCGGCTCGCAGCCGAAGATGTCGCGGCCGCGTGCGACGAGCCGCTGCGCATCGTCGGCGGCCTGGATGTGCTGCACGCACCAGGCGTCGGCGCCGTCGTCGTGCAGCTCGCGCATGTACTGGACCATCCGCTCGAACGCGCGGCCGCTCGTGCGGACGCGCTCGACGGGCTCAATCTGCGACTCCAGCGAGAGGATCGGCTTGATCTTCAGCGCGCCCCCGAGCCAGGCCTGCGCGCCGCCGATCCGCCCGCCCCGGCGCAGGTACTCCAGCGTGTCGAGGCAGAACCAGATCCGCACGCCCGCGCGCGCGTCCAGGGCGTGCCGGGCGACCTCGTCGACGTTGCCGCCCGCGCGCGCGCGGGCTGCGGCGGCAAGCAGCACGAGCCCGAGTCCCCCGCAGACCGTGCGCGAGTCGAGCACCTCGATGCGCCCGTCGTAACCGCGCTCGGCAAGCTGGGCACGCGCCTGCAGCGCGGAGTCGTACGTGCCCGAGATGCCGGCGGAGAGGTGGATCGAGACGATGTCGTGGCCCGACTGCAGTAGTGGCTCGTAGCACTCGAGGAAGTCGCCGACCGACGGCTGCGACGTCGTCGGCAGGTCCGACGCGGTGCGCAAGCGCTTGTAGAAGTCCTGCAGGTCGGGCATCTCGCTCTCGCGCGCGAGCGTGCCGCCGAACGTCACGTAGAGGGGCACGGCGCGCAGCCCGTACGCCGCGGCGACCTCGCCCGGAAGGTAGTGGGTGCTGTCGGTGACGACGGCGACCGCCATGCGGCGGGCACCCTACACGCGCGGGTCGACGACGAGCTTGCGCGCCTCGCCTGCCGCCGGTCGCAGCAGCGCGTCGTGCAGCGCGTGGAGGCCGATCGTCTCACCGGCGAGCGCCCGCCAGTCGACGGCGCCGGCGGCGAGCAGCTCGAGCGCTCGGTCGACCTCCGCGCGCGTGTGGTGAAACGCACCGCGGACGTCGAGCTCGGCGTAGTGCAGCGGTGCGGCCGGCAGCGTCACCTCGGTCCCGCTCGGGCAGCCGCCGACGAGCACGACCGTCGCGCCCGGCGCCGCCGCGGCGATCGCCGCGCGCCAGGCCGCCGGGCGGCCCACGGCCTCGAGCACAAGCTCGTGGCGCCCGAGCTGCTCCACGGCCCGGGCTCCGAACGTCCGCGCCTGCGCCCGGCGCTCGGCGTGGTGGTCGGCGAGCGTGACGTCACAGCCCTCGAGCACGAGCAGTCTCGCGAGCATGAGCCCCATCGTGCCGCCCCCGAGCACCGCGGCGTCGACGCCCGCCGCGGCGCCGGAACGCGCGACGGCGTGGACTGCGGCCGCCAGCGGCTCGGCCATCGCCGCACCCGCCGGCTCGAGCCCGTCGGGGACGGCGTGCAGCGCGCCCGCCGGCGCCGCGATCCGCTCGGCGAAGCCGCCGACCACCCACGTCATCCGCTCGCAGAGCTGCGGCCGGCCGCTCGCGCACGATGAACACGACCCGCACGCGACGGAATCGCCGACCAGCACGCGCTCGCCGCTGTCCTCGCGGCGGCCGACGGTCTCGTGGCCGAAGCGCGCCGGGTAGGGCCCGAGGATGAGGTGGCCATGACGCAGGCACTTGACGTCGGTCGCGCACGCGGTCGCCGCCTCGATCGCCACGACGACCTCGCCCTCCGGCTCGGCGATCTCCTCGACTCGCAGCTCGCCGGGGCCGTGCAGGACCGCCGCCCTCACGGCAGCACGACCGCCTTCAGCGCCTCGCCGCGACGCTGCAGGTCGAGCGCTCGCGCCGTCTCGTCGAGCTCGAGGCGGTGCGTGACGAGCGCGAGGACGTCGATGCGGCCGCTCGCGATGAGCTCGTAGGCGCCGCGCATGTCGGCCGGGCCGGCCGACCAGCTCGAGCAGACGGTGATCTCGCGCAGGAAGATCTGCTCGGTGTCCAGGCCCAGCGACGTCCCGGGCCCCGTCGTCGCGTAGAGGCAGAGCGTCCCGCCGGGGGCGAGCGCAGCGGCGGCGCCGGCGATCGCCCCGGCGTCGGCGGTCGTGACGAACGCGACGTCGACCGGCTCGTCGGTGTGGTGGGCCGCTCCCAGGCCCTGCGCGCGGCGACGGCGGTCGTCGCGCGGCTCGCGGATCCAGACCGCGTCGACCGCCCGCGTGTGCGCGGCCGCAACGGCGAGCAGTCCGTTGGAGCCGGCGCCGACGACGAGCAGCGCGTCGCCCGGCCGCAGGCCGGCGCGGTCCAGCGCACGCAGGACGCAGCCCAGCGGCTCGACGAACGTGCCGGCGACGGGGTCCACCGCGCCGAGGTCGAGGAGCTCGGTCACGAGCGGCGCGTTGAGGCGCACGCGCTCGGCGAACCCGCCGGGGTCCAGCGCCGTCGCACGGAACTGCTCGCACAGCGTCTCGTGGCCGCGCCGGCAGCGCCGGCACTCGCCGCAGGGGACATGGTGGTGGATGACGACGCGGTCGCCGGGCCCGATGCCCGCCACGCCCGCGCCGGTCTCCAGCACCTCGCCGACGACCTCGTGGCCGAGCACGCCGGGCAGCTTGCGCGAGACGTAGGTCTCGCTGACGTCCGAGCCGCAGACGCCACAGGCCAGCACCCGGCAGACGACCTCGCCCGGTCCGGCGACCGGATCGGGCCGCTCCTCGACGACGACGTCGCGCGAGGTCAGCGAGTGCGCGACCCGCACCTACTCCGACCCGCCCGCCCCCGCGAGCAGCGCCGCGATCGAGGCGCGGGTCGGCGGCGACGCGATCCCGCGCTCGGTCACGAGCGCGGTCACGAGCTCGGCCGGCGTGACGTCGAAGGCCGGGTTGCGACAGGGGGTGTCGGCCGCCGTCAGCAGCGCGCCGCCCGCGTGGCGCACCTCCTCGGCCGAGCGCTCCTCGATGAGGATCTCGTCGCCGCTGGCGATGGCCATGTCGATGGTCGAGGTCGGTCCGGCGACGACGAACGGGATCCCGGCGGCGCGCGCCGCGAGCGCGTGGGCGTACGTGCCGACCTTGTTCGCGACGTCCCCGTTGGCGGCCACGCGGTCGCAGCCCACGATGACCGCGTCGACTTCGCCGCGGCGCATGAGCCCCGCGGCCGCGCCGTCGACGAGCAGCTCGTGGGGGATGCCGGCGCCTCGCAGCTCCCAGATCGTCAGCCGCGCGCCCTGCAGCAGCGGCCGCGTCTCGCAGGCGAGCACCGAGATCTCGTCGCGCTGCGCGAGCTCGATCACGATCGCAAGCGCAGAGCCGGTGCCGCCGCATGCGAGCGCACCGGCGTTGCAGTGGGTGAGGATCCGCCGCGCGTCCCCGAGGAGGTCGGCGCCCTGCAGCGCGATCGCGGCGCTCGCGGCGTCCTCGCCGGCGTGGATCGCCTCGGCCTCGGCGCGGGCCGCGATGCGGCGCTCGGCCAGCGGCGCCGCAAGCGCGGCGGCCAGCACGCGGTCGACCGCCCAGGCGAGGTTGACGGCTGTCGGCCGCGCGCCGCGCAACAGGGCCGCGGCCGCCGCCAGCGCCCCATCGCCGGCGGTCCGGTCGACCTCCATCGCCAGCCCGTAGGCGGCCGCGATGCCGATGTTCGGCGCGCCACGGACGGCGAGCCGCGCGATCGCCTCGGCGGTGTCCGCTGCGCCGGCCAGCTCCAGCGTCTGCTCGCGGCCCGGCAGCAGCGTCTGGTCGAGGACATGCAGGCGCCGGCCGTCCCAGCGGACGGCAGCGGTGGGCAGCGACGCGGCGGGCCCAGGCATGGGCCGATGCTACTGTCGGCCCGGATGCGCCGCCTGCTTCTCGCCGCTGTTGCGGTCGCGCTCGCGGCGCCGGTCCCTGCTCATGCGGCCGAGCCGATCATGCCGCTGGCCGACGTCCAGGTCGGCGCGCGCTGCGCGGGCCTGACGGTCGTGCGTGGCACGCAGGTGTCGAGCTTCGACGTCGAGGTCCTCGACGTCATCGGCGAGCGGCCGCAGACGGCGCGCATCCTCGTCCGCGTCTCCGGGCCCGCGGTCGACGCGACGGGCATCGGCCCAGGCTTCTCCGGTTCGCCGGTCCTGTGCCCCGGCGAAGACGGCTCGAGCCGCACCATCGGCGCGATCTCGGACACGATCGGAGAGTTCGGCGGGCGGACCGTGCTGGCGACGCCGATCGAGGCGATCCTCGCCCAGCTGCCGGATCCGCCGGCGGCGCTGCCAGCCGCCGTCGCCGGTGCTCGCAGCCTCGCCGCGCCGCTGACGATCGCAGGCCTGCGCCCGTCGCTCGCGGCGAGCTTCGCGCGCGCGGCACGCAGGGCGGGGCGCGTGCTCTTCAGCTCGCCCGCGGGGTCGCGCGCGACGTTCGCCCCGCAGCCGCTCGTGCCGGGCTCGGCCGTCATCGCCGCGGTGGCGTCCGGCGACATCTCGATCGGCGTACTCGGGACGGTCGCCTACGTCGACGGTCCGATCGCCTGGATGTTCGGGCACCCGCTGGAAAGCTCCCGCGGCGCCGGCCGGCGCTCGCTCTTCCTCCAGGACGCCTTCGTCCACACCGTCGTCAACAATCCGATCGCCGTGCCCGACGCCTCGACGTACAAGCTCGGCTCTCCGGGCAACGACATCGGCACGATCACCTCGGACGGCCCATCCGCCGTCGTCGGCCGGTTCGGAGCGCCACCGCCGAGCTTCCTCCTGCGCGTGACCGCCCGCGACCTGCGCACGGGCCGGGTGACGAGCAGCCTGACGCGGGTCGCCGATGAGGGCGACGTCGGCCTGCCGGAGGGCATCTCCGCGCTCGGTCTCGCGGGCTCCGCAGCCGTGGCCGAGTCGGCCGGCGCGATCCTGGCCGGCGCGCCCGCGAGCCAGAGCGGCGACATGTGCGTGAGGGTCACGCTGCGCGAACTACGCGAGCCGCTGCGCTTCTGCAACGCCTACGCCGTCGATGGCGAGGTGCCCAATGCTCTCGCGGGCGCCGTCGCCGACGACATGGCCGCGGTCGTCGGCGTCCTCGACGGCTATCGCTTCGGGACGCTGCACCCGACGGCGGTCGACGTCGGGCTCCGCGTGCGCTCGGGGATGAGCCAGGCGTTCATCGTCGGGGCGAACGTCGTGGGCGCGGCCCGCCGCGGGCGGGCCGTCAAGGTCAGGCTGCGCTTGCGGCGCACCCGTACTGGAGTCACGAGCACACGGACGATCCGCGTGCTCGTGCCGTCCGACACGGCGAGCGGGAATCGAAGCCTGCGATTGCTCGGAACTCCAGCCGACGTCGGCCGTGACCCCGACGATCCGGGCGAGCTCGATGTTGTCTTCGAGGAGCAGGATGGCGGAGACGATCCGGGGCCGCAGTCGCTCGTCGAGGTGCGATCGGCGATCGGACGCCTCCAGCACTACGACGGTGTCACGGCCGCCTTCAGCGGCGAATCTCCGCGCAGGGTCTACCGGGATCCGCAGCTGCGCATCAGTGGCAGGACCACGGTCCGGGTGAGGATCCGGCGTTAGCCCGCCCGCGGAGAGGTGAGCTCAGCCCAGCCGGTTCTCGATGCCCAGCGGCGCGGCCGGGGCAGGCCCGGCGCCGGCGGGAGCCTCGGTGGTCGCCTCGGCCGGCGCCTCGACGCCGAGCGTCGCGGCCAGCTCGCCGGACTCGTACATCTCGGTGACGATGTCGCAGCCGCCGATGAGCTCCCCGTTGTGGAAGAGCTGCGGGATCGTCGGCCAGCTCGAGAGCGCCGAGAGCTCCTGGCGGATGCGCGGGTCGGGCAGGACGTCGACCGCGGTGAAGGGGGTCTCGAGCGCCTGCAGCATCGCCACGGTGCGAGCCGAGAAGCCGCACGCCGGCCGGTCGGGCGTGCCCTTCATGAAGAGGATGATGTCGTTGTCGGCGATCGCCTCGGCGATCGCGTCGCGGATCTGGTTGTCGCTCATGAGACCTCCGTCTTGAGGGCGAGGGCATGGATCGCGCCGCCGAGCTCTCCTTCGAACACGTCGTAGACGAGCCGGTGCTGCTGGACGCGCGAGAGGCCGTCGAACGCAGACGCGCGCACGTGGGCGCTGAAGTGCACCTCGTCGGCGGTCTGCACGTCGGCCTCGGCGCCCGGGATGGCGGCCTCGATGCGGGTCTTGACCTCGTCTGCGCTGGGCATCTGCCGACAGCCTAGCGAGCACCGGCTGCTGGCCCCTGGACCCGATCGCCGCGCCGGCGCGGGCTGCTCGATGTGCCTGGGCATGAACCCCGACACCGTGCGATGCTCGTCCAGCACAACACGCACGGTCGCTACACTTCCTGAAGTATTGCCGATTGCCCGAAACGACGCCGGGGGTTCCAGTACATGATCACGATCACCGACAAGGGTGCCCAGAAGGTCCATGAGTTCCTCAGCTCCCAGGGCGTCGACGTCCCGGCCGCCGGGCTGCGCGTGGGCGTGAAGGGCGGCGGCTGCTCGGGCTTCCAGTACAACCTGGCCTTCGACGAGCAGCGCGACGGCGACGAGGTCTTCGAGTACGCGGGCCTGAAGGTCTACGTCGACCAGCCGAGCCTGCCCTACGTGCGCGGGTCGGTCATCGACTACGTCGAGTCGCTGCAGGGCGCCGGCTTCCAGGTCAACAACCCGAACGTCATCGCGGCCTGCGGTTGCGGCTCCTCGTTCCGGGTCGCTGACGAGCAAGAGGTCTCGGCGGTCTAGCAACTCCGCGGGGCGGACCCCAGGGAGGTCTCCATGTCGATCAGGCTGGATCAGCCGCGCGAGTTCGACCTTGTCGGAAGCCCGGTGCTGATCGGCGGCATCGGGACGGGATTCGAGGCGACGATCAACTTCCGCATCCACGACGGGCACGACGAGGTCACGGGCTTCGTCACCGTGGGCGGCGGAACCGGCGAGCACGCCCGGTTTCAGAAGCGTGTCGGCGTCGGCAGGGCGGCCTTCAAGCTCGATCGCATCTTCGTCGAGATCTTCGAGGTCAGCCCGAAGGACGGCAGCG
>JBPCJA010000046.1:0-4843 GCA_051005755.1 Solirubrobacteraceae bacterium | reverse complement strand
GGTTTGGAGATGTGTATGAGAGCCGGGAGCGCTCGTGCCGACGGTTGTCGTTGCCACCGCGCTGTCCGTGGTGACCGCCGACGATGGGCGCCCGTCGTCGGTCGTGGTCGGTGCGCTTGCGGCAGGTCCGCTCGCCGCCGGGATCTGGGGCCTCGGGGCCTACGCCCGCACGCGACGGCGCTACCGCGAGGAGCTCGAGGCACGGGCGGCGACGAGACGCTCGCCCGCGTCGAGGCCAGCGGCGAGCGGAGCGTCGCCGAGCTGCGGCGGATCCTGGCGCTGCTGCGCGATCCCGACGCCCGCGCCGACTCGCGCCCGCAGCCGTCGCTGGCCGACGTCTCCGGCCTCGTCGACGAGCACCGCGCCGCGGGCCTTCCCGTCCGGCTCGACGTGCTCGGCGCTCCCACCGCGCTGCCGGACGGCGTCGAGCTGTCGGCGTACCGGATCGTGCAGGAGGCGCTGACCAACGCGCGGCGGCACGCCGCGGCCACGCAGGTCATCGTCACGCTCACCTTCCACGGCGCTGGCCTGGACGTCGAGATCGAGGACGACGGTGCCGTGCCCGCCGACGCCCACGGCGCCGGCGGGCCCGGTCACGGTCTGGTCGGGATGCGCGAGCGCGTCGCGCTGCTCGGCGGCGAGCTGCAGCTGGTCCGAGGCCCCGCGGGCGGCTTCCGGGTCGCGGCGCGACTCCCGGTCGGGGGCGATCGGTGAGCATCCGGCTGCTGCTCGTGGACGACCAGGAGCTCGTGCGGACGGGTCTGCGGCTCATGCTGGCCACGCACGCCGACCTGGAGGTCGTCGGCGAGGCCAGCGATGGCGCCGGCGCGGTCGCGGCCGCTCTGGAGCTGCGCCCGGACGTCGTCCTCATGGACGTGCGCATGCCGGGCGTGGATGGCATCGAGGCGACGGCGCTCATCGCCCGGGCCGAGCTCGAACCATCGCCGCGCGTGCTCGTCCTGACCACCTTCGACCTCGACGAGCACGTGTTCGGCGCCCTGCGCGCGGGCGCCGCCGGATTCCTGCTCAAGGACGCCTCGCGCGCGGCTGCTGGACGCCATCCGCACGGTGCACGCCGGCGACGCGCTGCTGTCGCCGTCGATCACGCGCCGGCTCATCGAGCACGTCGCCGCGCGCGCGGCGCCTCGCGAGCCGCCCGCCGCGCTGCTCGCCGACCTGACCCCGCGCGAGCGCGAGATGCTCGTGCTCGTCGCGCGCGGCCTGTCCAACGGCGAGATCGCGGCGCAGCTCGTCATCAGCGAGGCCACCGTGAAGAGCCACGTCGGCGCCGTGCTGACCAAGCTCGCGCTGCGCGACCGCGTCCAAGCGGTCGTCTTCGCCTACGAGCACGGCATCGTCGTCGCCGGCGAGCCCGGCTGACGGCTCATGCTCACGGCGTCGAGCAACGGCTGGGCCTTGAGCAGCATCTCGTCGTACTCGTCGTCGGGCTCGGAGAGCATGACGATCGCGCCGCCGGACCCGATCGTCGCGCCTGCCGCTGTCGCCACGAGCGTGCGGATGACGATGCTGAGGTCGGCCGTGCCGTTGAGCGCGAGGTAGCCGAGCGCGCCGGAGTAGACGCCGCGTGGCGTGCCCTCGAGCGCGTCGATGATCTCCATCGTGCGCAGCTTCGGCGCTCCGGTCATCGAGCCGCCGGGGAACGTCGCGCGGATGCAGTCGACGATGTCGACGTCGGCGCGCAGCCGTCCGCGGATCGTCGAGACGAGCTGGTGGACCGTCTCGTAGCTCTCGACGTCCATGAGCGTGGGGACGTGGACGCTGCCGATCTGGGCGATACGGCCGAGATCGTTGCGCAGGAGGTCGACGATCATGAGGTGCTCGGCACGCTCCTTGGGGCTGCGCGCGAGGCGGTCGCGGGCGCGCGCGTCGAGGGCGGGGTCGGCGTCGCGGCGCGCGGTGCCCTTGATCGGCTTGGCCTCGACGGAGCGGTCGCGGCGAACGCGCAGGAAGCGCTCGGGCGAGGAGCTCAGCACCGCGCCCTCCGCCATGCGCAGGTAGGCGCTGTAGGGCGCCGGGTTGACGCGGCGCAGGACGCGGTAGAGCCCGAAGGTGTCGCGAGGCGCGGGCAGCGTGATCGTGTTCGTCAGGCAGATCTCGTAGCTCTCCCCGGACTCCAGCAGCGCCTTGCACGTCGCGATGTTCGCCAGGTAGTGGTCGCGGCCGCGGCTGAGCTCGAACTCCAGCGCGGCCTGCTCGTGGTCGGACGTCGGCGGCTCGCCGAGCAGTGGGAGCCGCGCGAGAGCGACGACGGTCTGGTCGATCCAGCGGTCGGCGGCGCCGGCCTCGGCCGGCTTGCCGTCGCTGAGCGCGAGCACGTGGGTCTGCCCGAGCTCGTGGTCGATCGCGACGATCCGGTCGGCCAGCAGCAGGAACGCGTCGGGCAGCTCCGCCCGATGGGCGTCGGCCGCGCCGCAATCGGCCTTCAGCTCGTAGCCGAGGTAGCCGACGAAGCCGCCGTTGAGGTCGAACGGGAGCTCTGGGCTCGCGATGTGCAGCCGCGCGAGCTCGCGCGAGAGGTAGGAGAAGAGCGTCTCCTCGAGGACGCGGTCGCAGCCGCCGCTGCTGACCGTCAGACGCCGCCCCTGCACCCGGTAGCGGACCGTCGCGCCGAGGCCGCCCATCGCCGCGCCCATGAACGAGAAGCGCGAGAGCTTCGGGTCGACGACGCTCGAGTCCAGCCAGAAGGCGTGCGCGCGGTCGCCGAAGAGCGCGGCGAAGGCGCTTTCGGCGTCGGGCGTGCCTTCGACGATGCGATGGTGGATTCGCAGCTCGCCGGTCGCCGCCGCGGGCGCGCGTCCCCGGGGCACGGCCGTCGTGCGCAGCGGCGGCGGCCTGCTCACCGGCCGGCGGCAGCCGGCCGGCGAGAGCGCCAGGAAGTTCGAGACGAGCAGCTCGCCGTGTTCGGTGCCGATCGATTCGGGATGGAACTGCACGCCCCACACCCGCCGGTGCCGGTCGCGGATCGCCATGAGCGTGCCGTCGTCGGCCCACGCGATCGCCTCGAGCTCGGCGGGGAGGGCCGGCTCGACGACGAGCGAGTGGTAGCGCACCGCGCGGAAGCCTTGCGGGGTGCCGGCGAAGAGCCCGTCGCCACGGTGGAAGATCCGGCTGATGCGCCCGTGGACGATGTCCGCGGCGCGCACGACGCTCCCGCCACGGACGTGGGCGAGCCCCTGGTGGCCGAGGCAGACGCCGAGCACCGGCACCTCGTCCTGGGCGAGCGCGTCGCGGCAGACGCCGACGTCGCGCTCGCGCTCGGGTCTGCCGGGGCCGGGCGAGATGACGATGCGGTCCCAGCGGTGGCGCGCCAGCCGGCTCCACGGCAGCTCGTCGTTGCGCACGACGACCGGCTCCTCTCCCGTGACGCCGGCGACGAGCTGATAGAGGTTGAACGTGTACGAGTCGTAGTTGTCGATCAGCAGCGTCGTCACCGGACGGCAGAGGTTAGGCAGTTGGCCCTGGCAGACCACGACACCGTCCTGCGCTGGACCCGGGCGGGACTCCAGGACGCCGGCGGGGCGACCGCCGGCGCGCTGCTCGTCGCCGACTCGTGGCTCGTCGACGGCGGCGCTGCGCGCGCCCTCAACGAGCACTGGGCACGCTTCGGCGACTCGTGTCGCGCGCACGGCGTCGACGCCGGTGAGCTCGCGCGCTTCCGCGCAGCGGTCACGGCTGCGGTGCCGGCGGCCGGACGCTGGTTTCCGCGCGTCGAGCTCGGCGACGGCGGCCTCGCGCTGCGCGTCCGCGCCGCCCCTCCGCCGGCTGTCGAGGCGCGTGTCGTCGTCGGCGCGCCCGGCGACCCGCGCCGCTGCCCGCGCCGCAAGGGCCCGGACCTCGCGCTGCTCGTCGGCCTGCGCGAGCGTGCTCGCGCAGCCGGCGCCGACGAGCTGCTGCTCTGCGACGACGCGGGGGCGCTGCGCGAGGGCGCGCTCAGCAGCCTGCTGTGGTGGGAGGACGGCACGCTGTGCACGACGCCCGGCGAGCACACGCTGCCGGGGATCACGCGGGGACTGCTGCTCGCCCTGGCGCGCGAGCGCGGGATCGCCGTCCGCGTGCGCTCGCCGCTGCCGTCCGAGCTGGCGGGCCGCGAGACGTGGCTCACGAGCGCACTGCACGGCATCCGCGTCGTGAGCGAGTGGCTGTCGCCGGTGCAGCCGGCGGGCACGGCTGAGCGGGCGGCGGCCTGGCGGGCGCAGCTCGAGCGGCGTGGCGGGTGAGCTGCCGGCGCGCCGTCCGCGCCCCGCTCCCGCGGGCGCCGCCGCGCCGTCTCGCGGAGCCCGCCACGTCTGGCGGCGCGGTCGACCACACTTCGCCGTATGGCTGACACGCCCTACGACACGCTCTCAGAGGTCTACGACTGGCTCGTGTGGGAGGGGCTGCTGACGCCCCAGGGCAGCGCCGCGGCGTTCGGCGACGTCCTCGACGAGCTGGAGCCCGGCAGCCGGATCCTGGACTGCGCGGCCGGTACCGGCCATCTCGCCGTGGGCCTCGCTCTACGCGGCTTCGAGGTTGTCGCGACCGATGCCAGCGACGCGATGGTGCAGCGCACCCGCCGGCTGGCCGCCGAGCACGGCGCCGACCTGCGCGCCGCGACCAGCACCTGGAGCAGCTCGACGACGCGGGCTGGGCGGGCACGTTCGACGCCGTCTTCTGCGTCGGCAACTCGCTCACGCACGCGGCCGGAAGCGAGGCTCGCCGCGCCGCGCTGCGCGCGATGGCGGGCGTCCTGGGGGGGGGGGGGGGGGTTGGCGGTGCGTCGAACAACCGGGCGAGGATAACCGAGAGAGGGAAGGGAGGCGCGGGCGAGTCACAAGCGCCCCCG
>JBPCJA010000045.1:0-7407 GCA_051005755.1 Solirubrobacteraceae bacterium | reverse complement strand
GCCCAGTGGCGCCGCGCGAGGCGCGCGAACAGGGCCGCCGCCGCGACGGCCGCCAGCGCCCCCGCCAGGCGCACCCCGAGCGCCGCGCCGAGCGGCGGGAAGAGGACGCTGTAGGCGGGGGTGTGGTGGCCGGCGTACCAGCCGTTGTCCCAGATCCCGAGGCCCGCGCTGCGTACGAGGCCGGCGCGGTACTCCTGCGCCGCCAGATCGGCGCTCGGCGGGTCGACGAGGAGGTAGGCGGCGGCGCCGAGCGCGGCCACGACCCACGGGCTGAGCAGCACGCGCCGGCTCACGCCCGCACCCTCGCAGGATCAGCCGTCGAGGTGCTCGACGATCCGGCCGCTGAGCTCGGGCCGGTCGATCCACGGCCAGTGCCCGGCGTCGTCGACGATCTCGAGCGTCGCGTCGCCGAGCGTCGCGGCGTAGCCGGCGCCGAAGCGCGCGGGGATGTAGGGGTCTCGCGCGCCCCACAGCACGAGCGCCGGCGCGCCGATCGCGCCGAGCTTCGCACCGGCCCTCGCGAGCAGCTCGGGCGAGGCGCTGCGCCACAGCCGCAGCACGGCGCGCTCGGTGCCGAGGTCGAACGCCTGGGCGACGCTTGCGACGAACGGCTCGGGCATCGGGCCCGGCCCCGCCCACGCGCGTCGTGAGAGCCTGCGCAGCACAGGCTTCGTCGCCGCGCCCACGGCGATCGGTCCCAGCAGCGGCGCGCGCACGAGCCGCGCCGGCCCGCGCCAGCGGAAGCCGCGCAGCAGCGGCACGCCGTCGATGACGACCAGCCGTTCCACGCGCTCGGGCTGGCCCATCGCCCAGCGCAGGCCGACCGCCGCGCCCCAGTCGTGCAGGCACAGCCGCACACGCTCGAGCGCGAGGCGCTCCAGCAGGCGGTCGACGAACGCGACGTGGCCGGCGAGCGAGTAGTCGAGGTCGCCGCGCTTGCCGCTGCGCCCGAAGCCGGGCAGGTCGACGGCGATGCCGCCGCCGAGCGCCAGCGGCTCCAGCCAGTCGAAGGAGCTCGTCGGGATGCCGTGGAGGTAGAGGATCGGCACGTCGTCATGCCCTGCCCGGCGCAGGAAGACGGGCTGGTCGTCGAGCTCGATCGTCTCCTCGGTGACGGCATGCACGGCCGCGGAAGATAGCCTGGCGGACGTGCGGACCCTCTGCTTCGGCGAGGCCATCGTCGATCTCATCTGCCGGCGCCCGGCCAACTCGTTGCGGGCCGCCGACGCGTTCGCGCCGTACCCCGGCGGCGTGACGGCGAACGTCGCCGTGGCGGCCGCGCGCGCGGGCGCCGACGTCGCGCTCGCCGGAGGTGCCGGCGACGACCGCTGGGGCGCCTGGCTGCATGACCGGCTCGCCGCGGAGGGCGTGGACCTGCGCTGGTTTCACCTCGCAAGCGGCCCCACGACCGCGCTGGCGTTCGTGACCGTCGACGAGCACGGCGAGCCCGCCTACGAGCTCTACGGCGACGGGATCGCGGCGGCGGTGCAGGGACTCGACGGGCGCCTGCTCGAGGCCGTCGAGGCCTGCGGAGCGCTCATGTTCACCTCCAACACGCTCGCCGACGAGCGCGGGGCGCAGCTCACGATGGCCGCGCGTGAGCGCGCGCTCGAGCTCGGTCGCCCGATCGTCTTCGACGCAAGCCTGCGCCTCGGGCGCTGGGACGCCAACCCCGGCCGCGCCGGCGCCGCGGCCGAAGCGTGCGTGCCGGGTGCGTTCCTCGTGAAGGTCAACCTGGACGAGGCGCGGCTCATGACCGGCGAGAGCGAGCCCGAGGCGGCGGCCGCGTCGCTGCTGGCGGCGGGCGCGCAGCACGTGGTCGTGACGCTCGGCGGGCGCGGCGCGATCCTGCGCGCGAAGTGCATGCGCTTCGACGTCGGCGCCCGCCCGGTGCTGGTGCGCAGCACCGTCGGCGCCGGCGACGTCTTCCTCGGCGTCCTGCTCGCGGGCCTCGGGATGACGGACTTCTATCCGGCGGCGCTCGCCGCCGCCCTGCCCGAAGCCGCCGCGCAGGCCGCCTACGCGTGCGAGCACTGGGGCGCGCTGGGGTGAGTCGCGCGGGTTGGCGGGCGCCCGCCCGCGCGCGCGTGGCGCGGATCCGCGGGCGCCTCGCCGAGGTCTACGGCGTGCCGGTGCAGAAGCCCCATGGCGACCCGCTCGCCGAGCTCGTCCTCACCGTCCTGTCGCAGTCCACGAATGACCGCAACCGCGACGTGGCGTTCCTGCGCCTACGCGAACGCTTCCCGAGCTGGGAGGCCGTCCGCGACGCGCCGGTCGAGGAGATCGAGGAGGCGATCCGCCCCGGCGGGATCTCGAAGGTCAAGTCGGTCCGCATCCAGGCGATCCTGCGGGCGATCGGCGACCCGCTCGACCTCTCCTGGATGCGCGACGCGCCGGTCGCAGAGTCGCGCGCGTACCTCTGCGCGCTACCCGGCGTCGGGCGCAAGACCGCCGCGTGCGTGCTGCTGTTCGCGTACGGCCTACGCGACGTGCCCGTCGACACGCATGTCTCGCGTGTCGGCACGCGGCTCGGGCTCCTGCGCCCGAAGGCCCCGTTCGAGGAGCTGCACGACGCGATGGTCGACCTCACGCCCGCCGGCGCCGAGCTCGAGCTCCACGTCAACCTCCTGCGCCACGGCCGGCGCACGTGCCATGCCCAGCGACCGGCCTGCGACGCGTGCGCGCTGGCGCGGATGTGCCCGAGCCGGCGGGAGCTCGAGCCCGGGCTCAGCCCGCCGCGAGCTCGAGCTCGCCGAGCGCCGTGAGCACCTCGTCGTGGGACGGGGTCACGGGAGCTCGAACTCGCCGTCGCGGACGCCCGCGATGAACGCGCCCCACGCGCGGGGCGCGTAGATCAGGGCGGGCCCGTCGCGGTCCTTGCTGTCGCGGACGGCGACACGGCCGTCCGCCAGGAAGGCGGTCTCCACGCAGCCTCTCTCACCGGTGCTGTGGCGGCTCTTGCGCCAGCCGGCGTGGCCGAGATCCTCCGGATCCGGCGTCTGCCGATCGTCGTAGGCGGTCATGCGATCTCCCTGGCGATGGAGTCGCCGATCATAGCCAGCGACTCCTGCGCCGGCAGCGCGACCGCTTCGAGGCGCCGCAGCGCCGCGGCGAAGCGCTCGGACCGCTCGACGTACATGTCCCCGCCCCGCGTCTCCACGTAGACGAGGTCGCTCTCGTCGCGGAAGCGCAGCACGTCGAAGGCGCCGCCGTGGAGGCCGGCGTGGGCGCCGACAGCGACCGGGACGACGCGAAGGTCGACGTTCGGCAGCGCGGCGCGTTCGGCGAGGAACCGGAGCTGGGCGCGCATCACCCCCGCGCCGCCGACCGGGCGCAGCAGGACCGCCTCGTCGAGGATCGCCGAGAGCTCGAGCGGGTCCTCGCCGGTCAGCCGCCGCTGGCGCAGCTCGCGGGCGGCGATCGCGCGCTCGATGCGCTCCGAGGTCGCGGTCGGATCCCAGGCCATGAGCGCCTCGCGGGCGTACTCGGGCGTCTGCAGGAGGCCGGGGACGGCGGCGATGTGGAAGGTCTCGATCCGCCACGCCTGGCTCTCCAGCCAGACGTGGTCGGCGATGGCGGCCGACACGTCGACCTCCGAGAAGCCCGGCTGCCGCGCCGCCTCGGCCCGGCGCATGAGCATGTCGCGCTCCTCGCCACCGACGCCGTAGATCTCGAGCATGTAGTACATGTCGGCGGACCGCGGGATGAGCTCGCCGCTCTCCCACTTGCTGATCGTGCCCGCCGATCGGTCGATGCGCCCGCCGATCTCGGCGCCCTTCAGCCCGGCGGCGCGGCCGTGCTCGCGCAGCCGGGCTCCAAGCCACCGCCCCCGCATCGTCGCGCGATCGATGCCAACTCTCAGCACGGTTGTCGACGGGGTTACCGCGTCGCTTCCGCCTTCCATCTTCGCCTCCCTCTCTCGGACTTGCTTGCTTTCCCTACGAAGGTGAGAAATCAGACTCATATGTCGTTGCCACATGCAACTTATCTTGGTGGCCCTTGCCGTGCCGCCTCGACGGTGTGCCCCGGGGGGCGGGCTGCGCTGAGCGGCCAGGCTTCTGCACGGCGCGTTCCGCGCAGCGGCCGCCGAGGGCGTCTCGGTCGAGAGCCGGTCGCTGTGCCAACGGACTTGCCCACACCGCCCAGACCGATCGGCATGACGCTCCTCCTGGGCCGACCCGCCACAGCTCTTCGGTAGGAGGCTCGCTTGTCATCCAGTCGGGTCGTGGCGAATTTGCTGCCCATACCGCTGCACAGGCGCCACGACGAGCGGGTTTACCCCCGATCTCACTCCCCGCTCGGCGGCACGACACTCGCGGCGAGAGCTCAGCCCGCCGCGAGCGCGAGCTCGCCGAGCGCCTTGAGCACCTCGTCGTCGTGGCGCTTAGGCGAGACCTCGGGATGACGTGTCGCACAGCAGGGCTGGCAGCTGGCCACAAGGCCGAACGGCTCGCCGGTCATCTACGACGAGGCACCAGTCTCGGTGACGGCGCAGCCCGAGGATGAGCATCGACATCGGTGCCGTGCTGGTCCGCCTGCGACGCCTAATGGTAGTCCTGACCGTGATGCACCGTGCGCACAGCGTCGGGCACGCACCGCAACAGTGGCTGCATCGTCCTACGCTGGAGCGACCATCTGTAGCCTTGCGAGTCCCCTCATGACCGCGCACGTGGATCACATCTCGAAGCCCTTCGACGCCGCGCTGTGGGCGGCGGCGGAGGAAGGCCGCGCGCCTGACTCGCTGCGAGATCTGGTGCACGGACCCTTACACGGTGAGCGAGGAGACCAGCTGACCGTCTCGACCATCATCGCTGATGGATGCGAGCCCGCGGAACGTCTCGCCCAGGCGGCTGCCGGCACGGTGTCAGCGTTCATCTGGGCCGGTCCAATCGGCGTCCTACGCGTAGGCGAGGGTGAAGACGCGTACACCGTCTCTGTGTGGCCGACGACCCAGGAGGGTGTCCACCACCTCATCGGCACGGTGCCCGTGACCGACGAGCGTTGGCGACGTGTCGAGCGGTGGCTGGCGAACTCGGCACCGCGTCTCGTGCCCTTCGTGCTGAACCAAGCCGACTTCGAGGGTATCGGCGCGGCGCTTGCGGAGCACGGCCGAGTAGAGGTGAGCCGACTCACCGCGCGCGTTCTGCGTGACGGCTCGTCCTACACCCGCGGCTGGGCAGAGGGGCGCCGCAGCCCTCGCCCCACCTACAGCCAGGCTCTGGCCGAGGTGGAGGACTTCGCATCGGTGCGCACACTAACGGTCCATGTCGGAGACTTGCTGTCACTGCATCTGCGGCGACAGGCAGGCGCAACGTTCTACGGCGGGAGTTTCCGGCTCTTCGAGGACGTCGTGCTCGCTGCTCTCGTCGGGTCCGCAGCCCGCCGCCGCGCCCTGCTCAGCGGCCGTGAGCGACATGCCCACGTGCGGACGGAACGCGCCATCGCAGTGCAGATGCCCTCGGGCATCTTCTCTGAGGGGGAGTCGGTGTCCGAGCTTCTCGAAGCTCTCGCCGAGCAGCGGGGCGTGGGCATCGCGGTGCTTCATCGCAACCCGTACCTCCATGTCGCCGTGACGGACTACCTCGATGGGTCCAACTTCGACGCGTTTGTGACCAGTGACGACTCGGTAGTCATCTACCCCGGTTACCGAGCGTCTGCGGGTGCGCTCACGAGGCTGACCGAGCACATCGCGGAACGGTTCGCGGCCCGGGAGGTCGCTGACGTACCAGCATCCAAGCCGCCCACTCGGGACGAGCTCTTCACAACTGGCTGACCTTGAGCCCTGCCAGCGACGTCGGGGAGTGCGTCGAGCGGCTCCTCCGAGGCTTCACGACCTACGATAGGGCGGTCGACGTCGTATCGGCGTTCGAGATGGCGTTCACGACGTCCCATAGCGACGTGCCCGGCACCGTCGAGCATTTCGAGCGGTTCCCGCGGGTTCCCGACGCTGACGGCAATAAACTCAGGCCGGACTTCTCGGTCGTATTCAAGGACGGCGCAGGGTTGGTCGGTGAGATTGCCCGCCTGGCCCTACCCGACAACAGCGTGGAGAGCGTGTGTGCACAGATTGCGAAGTACGACGCGCTCAGCGTACTTCCGGGACCCGATGGTTTGGTCGAAGTGACGTACACCGACGTTCTGCTGCTAGTGCCACAGTCGGTGGGGGTGGCAGCCGTGAAGCGCATCGTGGTCGAGCGGTACGCGGCACCGGCCCATCCCTATAAGCCCGACGTACCCCCCTGCGTAGTCCAGTACGCGTTCGACGAAGACCGCTACATCTTCCAACGTCTCCTCGAACCGACCAACGGAGTTCTGCGGGACGGCGACCGGATCGACGGCCTCGGTCGCTGGTTCGACGAGAACGGCGACTTCAAGGCGAAGCCGAGTCGGTTCAGCGACATCAAGGCGGACCGCGCATTCATGAACGACCCGGTAGATGTGCTCTATCTGGCGACGCACCTCTGGGCGAAGTCCTTTCCGACCATGGCCGCCGATGGTCGGCGGCCCGTGCGCTTGGAGCTAAAGGCCGCTGACGTAGCGGCCGAGCTTCGCGACAAGTTCGGCGGCGTCCGCTCGCGCGACGTGGAGCACGCCCTCGACCTGTTGAAGACCGCAAAGCTCGCTGAGCGGACACCTGACGGCTGGGTCGTGGCTTGGGAGGAACTTCGCGTGACCGGCGAGCGGGATTTGGCGCACGCGCTCGCAACCCGCTCATGCCGGCCTCCCGGGCGAAGCGCTCTTACGAAGCTGGAGGCCGCCGAGCGTGCCGCCGCGACAGCCCCGGAGCCACCGCCAAAGTTGTTCTGAACACGAACCGGCCGGGTGGTGCGGCGGCTACGTCGCCGCACCCACATCGCCGAGCGCCTTGAGCACCTCGTCGTCGTGGGTCTTCGGCGAGGCCTTCGGGATGACGTGGGCGATGATCCCGTCGGGGCGGATGATGAACGTCGAGCGCTGGGCCCCCCGGTACTTGCGGCCGTACATCGACTTCTCGACCCAGACGCCGTAGTCGTCGCAGACGGCGTGGTCGGCGTCGGCGAGCAGCGTGAAGTTCAGCGACTGCTTGTCGTGGAAGCGCTTGACCTTGGCGACCGGGTCGGGTGAGACGCCGATGACCTTCACGCCGGCGGCGGAGTAGTCGGCGTCGCGGTCGCGGATCGAGCAGGCCTGGGTCGTGCAGCCCGGCGTGTCGGCCTTCGGATAGAAGTACAGGACGATCGTGCGGCCCCGCAGGGCCGACAGGCGGACGGGCTCGCCGTCCTGGTTGGGCAGCTCGAAGTCGTACGTATTCAGGGGGTCTGGACGTGTGAGCAGGCTTTTCGGGGTCGGGCGCGTAGTTATGGAGCGTGGCGCGGCCGGACGAGCTTGGCGAGTTGAGGGCGGAGAACGCATCGTTGCGTGATCAGG
>JBPCJA010000044.1:0-20802 GCA_051005755.1 Solirubrobacteraceae bacterium | reverse complement strand
GCGCGAGGGCGAGCCGGTCGCGGCGACCGCTGCGCCGGCCCGGCCGGCGCCGCGCGACGCCAACCTGAGGAGCCGGGCGCGGGCGATCATCGGGCGCGAGCTGCGCTCCGGCGCCCTGCGCCACGCGCTCGGCTCCGCCGCGACCGCTGTGAGGATCGTGCAGATCGGCGAGCTGCGGACCGCCGGGACCACGATCGGCGCCACGGCGCTGCTCGCGCTGCCGTCGCCCCTGCGCGGCGTCGACGCGACGGTCCCCGGATACGTGGCCGCCCCCGGCGGCTACCGGTCGCAGCCGGTCCGCTTCACCGCCACCCGGCTCAGCGATCTGCTCGTCGACGCCACCGCGCACCTCGACCGCGCCGACGGCTGCTCGACGCCGCCGACGGTGTTCGGCTTCTCGGAGGAGGCCGAGCGGCGCGTCGCCGAGGTCGTCGCCCGGCGGCTGCGCTGGCGCGTCCAGCGAAACGTCGTCGACCTCGGCAACGCCGAGCCGTACCGCCGCGACACGACCGACAGCGCGCACGTCTGGTGCAGCGACGGGCGCGCGACGCTCATCAGCGTGCCTTGACCGGTGGCCGGGCGGCCGGTGCCCCGGCCTTGCCGGCGTGGCCGGACAGCTGCGGGGTGCCGTGGCTCTTGGGGTGCGCGTCGGCGGGCGACGCCACGCCAGCGCCACCGGCCGCCAGCGCGGCCGCGGCGACGGCCGTCGGCAGCAGGCGCCGGTAGCGGCGGTTGGGGCGCTGCTGGCGTCGGGGAGTTGTGTTGCGCTGCTTGCTCATTCCTGCAGTGTCGTCCGTCCCCGTCACGATCGCCTGAGACCTGTCCGAGCGTACGCCGAGAGAACGGCGCGGATCCCAACACGCTCACAACGGAGCGCCAACGAGCCCACACGGGCGTCCGGCAAGGATCGGGTCATGAGCCTGACCGCGGGGATCGTTGCGGCGAGCGCGGCGGCGCTGCTGCTGAACGCCAGCTATCTCGTGCAGCACGCCGGCCTGGCGACCGCGCCGGTCATTCGCCCGTCACGCCCGCTCGTCACGGCGCGGGCGCTGCTGGCATCGCGCACCTGGCTGACGGGCGCGCTGCTGAGCTACTGCGGGCTGGCGCTGAACATCCTGGCGCTCGGGCTCGCACCGCTGTCGCTCGTGCAGAGCATCATCGCGGCGGGGCTCGTCGTCGTCGCGCTGGGCGCCGCGTGGGCGCGCCGCCGCCGGCCCGGCGCGCGTGAGCTCGTCGCGATCGCGCTCATCGTGGTCGCGCTGGCCACGCTCGGTGTCGGTGCCGGCGCCAGGCCAGCGGGCGCGCCGTCGGCGATGGTCCTGGTGGCGTTCGAGGCGCTCGCGGCGCTGGGGGCCTGCGCGATCGCCGGCCGCGGGCCCGCCGGCGACGCGAGCCCACACCAGCTCGGGATGGCGGCCGGCGTGCTCTACGGCGCGACGAACGTGGCGCTCGCGGCGCTGCTGGCATCCGGCCGCGCGGCCGCGCTCGTCACGGTGGCGATCGTCGCCGGCGCAGCGGTCACGGCGGGCGGCTTCTTCGCCTTCCAGCGCGGCCTGCAGTCGGGCCCGGCGACCGGCGTCGTCACGCTCATGACCGCGGGGACGAACGTCATCGCGATCCTCGGCGGGCTGCTCGTCATGGGCGAGTCGCTGGGCGCGCGCCCGGCGCTCGCGGCGCTGCACGCCGGGGCGTTCGCGCTCGTCGTGGTCGCGGGGCTGCTGGCGGCGAGCTCGCTCGAGGCGCCCGCACCGGAGCCAGGAACGCCCATGCCTGCTGCGCTGCCGAGATCGTGCTCGGTGGCCCCGGGTCGGGCGGGGTAGCGCCCGGCCACTGATGCCCGCCCCCGAGCACCTGGATGTGGGTCAGCGCGGTGCGCGGCGCACACCCGCGCCAGTCGATCCGCACCGTGCGCGGCGCCACGCGCCGGCGCGGACCGACGGCGGCGCAGCGGTCGCGGCGTGCCCAGCCGGCCAGCCAGCGACGGACGTCCCCGGCGCGCCCGTCCTCGGGCTCGCCGCCGTAGGGCACGCTTGCGTCGTTGGAGCCGTGGATCTCCAGCACGGAGACCGGCCGCTCGGGATGGCATTGCGGCAGGCGCCCGAAGCCGCCGGCGACGACGACGATGCCCGCCACGCGCTCGGACAGCTCGCACCCCAAACGGGTTGCGAGCCCGCCGCCGTTGGAGACGCCGACCGCGTAGACGCGTGCCGGGTCGACGCAGGCCACGGTCGCCACGTGCTCGAGCAGCGCCTCGACGAAGCCGACGTCGTCGGGGGCCGTCGTGGCGTTGAGGTTCCAGAACCGCTGCGGCCCGGTGGCGTCGGGGAAGACCGCGACGAAGCCCGCCCGGTCGCCGACGGCCGCAAGCCCCGAGTAGCCGTTCATGAAGCGTCCCGAGGCGCCGCCGCCGTGCAGCGCCACGACGAGCGGCGAACGCCTGCCGGCCGCGCGCGCGGGCACCCGGACCAGCGCCGTCCGGACGCCCTCCGGGCGAGCTAGACGAAGCGTGAACTCCCGTGTCGGGCGCTCCTCCTCGCGGGCGGTCGCGCAGCCTGCGGCCGAGAGCGGCGCGCGGACACGTCGCGCACCGGGGGCGCTGAGCGGGAATCGGCGCCGCCACGAGCGGCCAGCCCCACCAGGCCGAGCGCGAGGCCCGCCACGACGAGGACCGCGGTCCGCAGGCGACGACGCCATGAGACGCTCGGAGACCACGACACGAGCCGACGACGGTAGTGAGCATGGGAGGCCTGGGCGCCGCTTCGTTCACACCGGGAGCGTCACGCGGAGCGTCGTGCCGTGGGGCACGGACGACGAGCTCCTGCCGCGGCGGTCAACCGCCGCGGCATGACGAACGGGCGTCCCTCTCATACGAGAGGCGTCGGTTGTTGCCGCGTCGGCCGACGTCCGGTGCACTGGACGCAGCGCCCAGCGCCCACCATGCCCATGAGCACCGACATCAGCCCTATCGCGCCGACCGACGAGCTCAGCCTCGGCGAGCATCTGGACCGCCCATCTCCGCCCATCGCCGCGGCGAGTCCAGCGAACGCCGAGGAGGTCGTCGTGCTGTCGGCCGCCGGCACGGGTGCGCCGGTCGCGTGGCGTGAGCGCCTCGCGGTCCATGCCGACCGCATGACGTACCGCAACCCCGGCGCGCAGCCGGTCTACGCGCCGAATTCGTACGGCGGCCCGCAGGCCGACCCGGCCAAGGCGCTGCCGAGCTGGTGGGTCGAGGCGGCCGAGATCGGCCGCTACGCCTACGAGGCGCATCGCGACGACGACGACTTCATCCAGCCGGGGACGCTCTACCGGGACGTGATGACGCCGACCGACCGCGACCACCTCGTCACGAACATCGTCGCTCACGCGAGCGCCGGTGTCACGCCCGAGGTCCAGCGCCGCGTGATCGAGTACTGGACCAACGTCGACGCCGACCTCGGCTCCCGCGTCGCGACGGGCCTCGGCTACGGGGCGGCGATTCAGGCCGCATGACGACCCTGGCTTCATCACCGCCGCCCGCCGCGGCGGCCACCGCGCAGTCGCTGCTCGATCCGCGACGGCATCGTGCTCGGTGTTGCAGTCGGCTTTGGCTTCGCGTCGTTCGAGAGCAGCGGCTACGCGCTGGTGGCCCTGTTCGGCCCGCACGGACTGGAGTTGCACAACATGATCAGCACCGTTCTCGAACGCGGCCTGCTCGCGCCGGTGGGGCACGGCCTGTGGACGGGCATCGTTGGCGGGTGTCCTCTTCATGGCTGCGCGCGATGGTCGGCTCCGGCTCGCTCCCAGCGTCGTCGCGGCCTACCTCTTCGTGGCGCTCTTGCACGCGCTCTATGACTCCTCGAGCGGCGTCGGCGCCCTCATCGTGGGGCTGTTGACCGACAACGCGTCGCACTGGAAGGTCCTGCTGGCGGGCCGGATCCCGGTGCAGATGGAGAGCGACCTCACGTTGTTCGCGATCTCCTCGACCGCCTGCCTGTGTTTCGTGTCGGTGGTCGGCATCTATGCGATGTCGCGCCTCTGGCGCTTGGCCACCGCCCCGGGTGCCTCGACTGCCGTGCGGCGCGGTCGAGGTTGACCTCGCCATATCGGTCATCGGCGCGACGCGTGCCAGCGCAGGCCGCAGTGGGTGAACGCCGCTCTCATGGATAGTACGAAGGGCCGGACATGCGCCGCGGCCATTGCGTTGGAGCCCCAGATCGCTCGCGAGTTGCCACCCGTTCCTCGGATCGCCCGGCGCGCGCGCCACCCGCGCACGGACCCGCAGCTCGACCGCTGCCGCTCTCCTTTACTGAAGGTGGAGTTGATGAGGTCATCGACGTAGGCGCGGGTGTCGCAGCGTGGCGTGGTCACCGTCGTGCATGCACCACCCGATCCGCTGGAGGTCGCTCGCCGACCGGCCTGACGACAGTCATGCAGGCTGCTCGCGCAGGCCGAACTCGATCTTGTGCAGAGCGCCGTGTCGGAGCTGTGGGGGCTGGATGCAGCCGATGATCTGCTGGCGACCGAGGCTGGGATCGTCGACGATGATCTCGACGGGCTGCATGCGCTCGGCGGCGCGGGCGGCGATCGGACCGCGGCGGCGGACGAGCCCGGTCAGCTCTGTGCGCAGCGCGGGGTGCAGACGCTCCGGGAACCGTGCGGTGAGGCATCGCCGTTCGCGTGGCGCCAGGCCCAGTCGCGTGTCCGTCCTGACGGTGAGCTCAACGTCGTCGCCGACCAGCTCGCCGTCACGGTACGCACGCGCCCGGTAGCGACGCTCGGTCAGCGGATGGCCCGTCGTCTCGCGGCTCGCTGGCGTTTCCAACGGGACCTCCTCAGGGACGTCAGTGCTCATGTACAGAAGGGCTCGGCAGCGTGAGATCGGGGTGAGCCTCGACGTAGGCGCGGGCGTCGTGCAGCGTGGCGTGGTCGCCGTCGTGCATGCACCAGCCCGACCCGCTGGAGCCGCGCTGGGCGACCAGCCAGCGATGACGCAGCTCGGTGGTCAGCATCCACGGATTGGAGATCCGCCACTCGCCGTCGGCGGACTCGAACAGCCCGCGCTCGATCTTGCGCCAGCCCTCAGCCATCGACGTTCTCCTCGTCGGTGCAGGCACGCAGATCGCACCCGTCGGTGAACGCGTGGTCTTGGAGAATGCGCACGGCGCGGGTAAGTGCGGTGCGCTGGGCATGCTGGCGGGGGCTCAGCTTGGGCTTGTTTGACCAGCGCGCGAGCTGGCGGTGCGCGGCGAACCTCAGCGCAAGGACCTGGTCGGCGGAGAGGCGTCGGGTCTGCTCGTCGTTCATCGTGTCGGAATCGTCGATGACGAGCTCGATCGGGTCGATGCGCGCGCCCTTTCGGGAGCGGACCGCCGAGTCGCCTCGTCAGCGCGGTTCATCGGGCGAGAATCGGCGTCCTGCGCGCCGCTCGCGACCCGGCCGCCGACGATGTGCTTCACCGTCGCGACCGACGTGCCGGCGGCGCCGGCGAGATGCTCGGGCGCGACGCCCTGCCGAGCGGCGACGCGGATCGCGCGGCGCAGGAGGCCGTCGGCGCGATACGTCTCGGCCCGAGCGGCCCGCACGCCCGCCAAGGCGATGCTTAGGCGATCGATCCCCGTCTCCATGGCACTGAGCGTTCCAGACGACCAGGGGTCAGACAACCACGTGCAAGCCGTGTCGCTCACTAACATGTTCGAAACCAGACCGGGGCGCGCTGCCTGTCGCGTGCCCTGGGCCAACGCGAGGAGGTGACCTTCGTGGGGGAGCGAACGGTGATCAGAGCCGGCCCCGACAGCTTGACGCTGCGCGACCGGTGGCTCGGCGCGCGGCTGCGCGAGAAGCGCGCGGCAGCCGGGCTGACGGCCAAGGAGGCGGCGCGGCGCATGCAGCGCTCGCACTCGACGCTGAGCCAGTGGGAGTCCGGTGCCGCGATCCCGCGGCTGCCGGATCTGGCCTTCCTGCTCGACATCTACGACGTGCGCGGCGAGGAGCGCGACGCGCTGCTGCGCCTGCAGGAGGAGGTCCGCGAGCGGCGGTCGACGACGGACACGGTGTCGGCCGTCGTCAGGAACTACGTCTGGCTGGAGAGCCGCGCGTCGAAGCTCGAGATCTTCCAGGACATCACCCTTCCCGGGCTGCTGCAGATCCCGGAGTACGCCCGCCACGTCATCAAGGGGTGGGACCCGGCGGCCAGCGCGGAGCGGATCGAGCGCACCGTTGAGGCGCGCCTCGCCCGCCAGGCGCGCCTTACGAGCGAGACCCCGCTGCAGCTCTCGGTGATCCTGGACGAGGCCGTCCTGCGCCGTCCGGTCGGCGGAACAGAGGTCATGCGCGCGCAACTGCGCCACCTCGTCGACCGGGCATCGCTCCCGACCGTCGAGCTCCGGGTCATCCCCTTCGCGGCGTACGCAAGAGCAGCGTGGGCCGGCTTCCCGGGACCGTTTCTCGTCATGCACTCACGCCACGACCCGCCGCTCGCCCAGGTCGTCACCCGCGGCGGCGACATCTACTTCGAAGACGTCGAGCCCTTCGCGCTGGCGCTCCGCCGCCTCGCGAAGGCGACGCTCACCCCGAGGCGGTCCTTGGCCATGATCGCCGCCGTGCGACGGGAGATCACATGACACGACCGACCGGCCCGACCTCGCCGGCCTGACCTGGCGCAAGAGCACGCTCTCAGAGGGGCAGGGCGAATGCGTCGAGACCGCCATCTTGCCCGACCGGCGTGTGGCCCTTCGCCACAGCAAGGACCCCGACGGCCACGTCCTGCTCTACACCCCCGCCGAATGGAGCGCATTCGTCGGGGGCGTCAAGCGCGGCGAGTTCGACCTACGCTAACCGCGCTAAGGGCCCCGCCCACCGCTCGTCAGCGCCGCAGTCGCCGCTCGATCGCGAGGCTGGCGCGCCTGACGGCTTCGCCGTAGGCGCGTCGCGCTGCGTCAGGCAGTGGCAGTGGGGAGCGGCGGGCCGACAGGGCGCGGTGCTGCCGCGGCTCCTCGCGGTCGTCCTGCAGCGCGCGCCGGCCGCGGGCCATCGCAGCCACGGCCGCGTCGTCCGTAGCAGAGGCCTTTCCTGCGTAGACCCAGGCGAAGCGGAACGCCAGTCCGCTCGCGAGATACATGACGCTGGCGATGTCGTGCTCGCGCGGGCCGGTGCGGCGCGCGACCAACCGGAGCGAGAGCCCGAGCACAACGAGGCTCTTGGCGGTACGGAAGAAGACCCCGGGACGCCCGCGGCGGAGCGCCTCGGCGGCGTCTCCCAGCCGCCGCTCGCCAAGCGCCGAGAGCGAGAGCTCGGTGAGCATCGAGGCGGTCTCGATCGTGCCGAGCGCCCTGCGGGTCGGGTGGCCCTCCGGTAGGCCGCTCGCGACGAGCGCAAGGCGGGTCGCGGCCGCCCCGTTAGCGGTTGCGGTGGCGACGAATGCCGGCCCGAGGATCACGCGGCTGCGGGCCCACACCGGGACCGCAGTGCAGGCGAGCAGCACGCCGGTGTAGGAGCAGAGGTAGCTGCCGAGCAGCGACGTCAGCGCCCCCAGCGCGCGGGCGGCCCTCGGCCGCGCGGCCAGGTCGGCTCCCACCGCCAGGGCACTCGAGCCGCTGAACGCGACCAAGCACCATGCGCCCGTGTTCATCGGTGAGCGCGGCTTGAAGATCCGCATCATGTTCAGGAACCGCTCGGGGCGGCCGAGATCGCCGATCAGAAGAAGCGGCGCGGGTGCGAGGGCACCGAGGGCGACCTTGCGAGCGATCGCGGCGGACCGGTGGTCGCCGGCCGCGTCGCACCCCAACGCGACGAACGCCGAGCCGGATGCCATGCCGCCGAACCAGAAGTAGAGCGGGACCTGCCACGACCACACCGGTGCGTGGATGAACGGCCCGTGGATCTCCGAGACCGGCGCGCCGCGCATCCGCCGGTTTGCCGCCGCGACCTGACCGGGAGCCGGCTTCGCGGCGGCATAGTCGGTATCGCGCGCCTTGTAGAGAAACGACCACTGAGCGTCACCAAAGCCGGGGCGCGCCAGGCCGACCGGCGCTCCCGGCTCGGCCGCGGTCCACGGCCCGGGCTCGCCGTGCGTTCCCAGTGCCGGGCGCATGTCGCGGGTTTCCGTGTCGTGGTCGGCCACCCAGTCGGTCTCGCGTCCGCGCGAGGTGGGGGGAGGCTCGTGCTCGGGAGCCAACTGCGCCGGCTCACCGCTGTGCTCGAGCGTTCCCTCCCACGGGTGCTCGGTGCTCACCAGGTGCTCCTGACGCGCGTGCGACGGGCGCGGCGAGCGACCGTGACGAACGTGACGACCGCGCCCGCGCTCGCGAGCAGACCGGCGGCGACCCCGGCCAGCGTCGCCGGAACCACGTTCTCCTGCACCGGCGAGTCCGCGTGCGCGGGCAGCCCGTAGCGCTCGGGCGGCTCGGTCAACAGGAAGAACGCGCCGAGACCGCCGGCGAGCTGCTCGTCAGGCTCGTCGCCGGCGCCGTAGAGGTAGGCGCCCTCGATGCCGCGCTCGTGCAGCGTGGCGACCCGGCGCGAGGCGAGCTCCACCAGCTCCTCGTGGGGCCCGAACTGGATCGAGTCGGTCGGGCAGGACTTCGCGCAGGCCGGCTCGAGACCGTCCTCGAGACGGTCGTAGCAGAGCGTGCACTTGCCGGCCCGCCCGTCCTCCGGGTCGCGGTCGACCACGCCGAACGGACACGCCGGCACGCAGTAGCCGCAGCCGTTGCACACATCCGGCTGCAGCACCACCGTCTGATGCTCGGTGCGGATCAGCGCACCCGTGGGGCAGGCATCAAGACAGCCTGCGTTGGTGCAGTGCTTGCAGACGTCGGACATGAACACCCAATCGCCCATCTTGCGCACCGCCTCCGCGACGTCTACGACGCCGGGGACAGACTGCGCCACGTCCACGAGGTCGACGGCGCCGGCGGCCGGGATCGCCGGCAGCTTGCCCCCGGCCCCGGCCTCGAGCGCGCGCTGCGCCTCTTCCTTGAGCTGCGGCGAGGGCTCGAACAGCTCGACGAAACGGACGTGACGCCACGTCGAAGCAGAGAGATCCCCGGTGTAGTCGTACGAAGCGCCCTTGCCGGGCTTCGAGCCATCCGCGGGCAGGTCGTTCCACTGCTTGCACGCGACCTCGCAGGCCTTACAGCCGATGCACACCGTCGTGTCGGTGAAGAAGCCCATGCGCTGGACTTGGGCCCCACCCACCCGATGGATCGCGATCTCGGTCTCAGGGACGTTGGTGCTCACTCGCTCGCCTCCTGCGGGTTCTCCGCAGCCGGGTCATCCTCGCTTGGCCGGATGTGATGCCCCACAAGCGCGGCGCCGGCCAGTCGCGCGGTGCTCGCGCCCTGCCTGCGGCCCGCCCGGACGTCGCAGGTGAACGCCTTGGAGTCCTGAATCGTGACATTCGGGTCGCCCGAGAGAACGCCGAGCTCGTTGGCAGTGTCACCGCGCGAGATCCCGCTGTACCCCCAGTGCCACGGCAGCCCGATCTGGTGGATCACGCGCCCGTCGATCCGCAGCGGCCGGATGCGGTCGGTGACCTTGGCGCGCGCCTCGATCTCCGCCCTCTCGGTGACGATCGTCATCCAGCCGCCGTCCTCGATCCCCCGGGCGGCGGCGAGCCGCGGATCGATCTCGGCGAACATCTCGGGCTGCAGCTCCACCAGCCACGGCACGGTGCGGCTCATCCCGCCCGCGGTGTGATGCTCGGTCAGCCGGAAGGTCGTTGCCACCACCGGGTAGCGCGCGTCGCCGGTGGGGTGGTATGGGTTCTCGGGCCGCCGCCAGCGGATCGTGGCCGGGTTGGCGTTCATCTTCGGGTAGAGCAGGTTCGGCATCGGCGACTCGACCGGCTCGTAGTAGGTGGGTAGCGGCCCGTCGAGGAGACCGCTGGGCGAGTACAGCCAGGCGCGGCCGTCGCCCATCATGATGAACGGGTCCGCGCCGGCGATCGCGTCCATCCCCCGAGCATCCGGCGCCGGCCGATAGTCCGGGGGCTTGTCGACGGGGAAGTCGGGCACGTCGTAGCCCGCCCAGCGGCCCTGCTGCTCGTCCCACCACACGTAGCGCTTGCGCTCGGACCACGGCCTGCCCTGCGGATCGGCGCTGGCGCGGTTGTAGAGGATTCGCCGGTTGGCTGGCCACGCCCACGCCCATTCGGGAGAGACGATCCCGCCCTCGGCGCTGATGTCACCCGGCTCGCGCCGGCGCGCCTGATTGACGCCGTCCGCATAGATGCCCGAGTAGATCCAGCAGCCGCAGGCGGTCGAGCCGTCGCTGCGCAGCTCGGCGAACGAGCCGAGCGGTGAGCCGGTCGCCACGTCGTAGCCGTTGATCTCCTTGATCACCGCCTCGACGTCGGGCTCGCGTACCTCGCCGCACTCCGGGTAGTCCCACGTCAGGTTCACGATCGGCCAGTCGCGCTCGCGCTCGGACCCCGCGTAGTGAGCCCTGACCCGCTTGGCGAGGTGGTGCATGAACCAGAGCTCCGAGCGCGCGTCACCCGGCGGATTGAGCGCCTTGTCGCGGAACTGCACCAGGCGCTGGGTATTCGTGAACGTCCCCTCCTTCTCGATGTGCGAGGCGGCAGGCATGAGAAACACCTCGGTCTGGATCGCCTCGGTGCGCAGCTCGCCCGACTGCACCTCCGGGGAGTCGCGCCAGAACGTCGCGGTCTCGATCTCGGCCATGTCACGCACGACCAGCCACTTCAGCTTGGCCAGCGCGCGCCGCTGAAGCCCCGCATGCTGAGAGCCGACCGCCGGGTTCTGCCCCATCACGAAGAAGCCCTCCAGCCCGCCGTCGAGCGCGCGGAACGTCGTCGAGAAATGCGAGTGATTGCCGGTGATCTTCGGAACGTGCGCGAAGCCGTAGTCGTTCTCCGCGGTCGCGGCGTCGCCATACCAGGCCTTCAGCAGCGAGACGATGTAGGAGTCGAAGTGAGACCACCAGCCGCGGTCGGCCTTGCCGCCGCCGATGTAGTCCTCGAGCGTCAAGTGACCCTCGCGCGCGCGGGGCATGTGCAGGTAGCCCGGCAGCAGGTCGTAGAGCGTCGGGATGTCGGTTGAGCCCTGGATGGACGCGTGCCCGCGCAGCGCCATGATGCCGCCGCCGGGCCGGCCGATATTGCCGAGCAGCAACTGGAGAATGGCGGCAGTGCGAATCAGCTGCGCAGCCGCGGAGTGCTGTGTCCACCCGTTCGCATAGCAGAACATGCTCGTGCGCTCGCGCCCCGAGTTGGCGATCAGCGCATCCGCCACCGCCATGAAGTCCTGGCTCGAGATCCCGCAGATGCGCTGCACCATCTCGGGCGTGTAGCGGGCGAAGTGCCGGCGCAGGATCTGGAACACGCACCGCGGGTGCTGGAGCGTGTCATCGCGCTTGATCTCCTCCACCCGCAGCCCCGCGCCGGTGTTCTCGCTGAACGCCTGCGTGGCGTGCTCGCGTACCCCAGCGGAGACGGCGACCTGGCCGTCCTCGTACATCCACGAGGCCGGGTCGTACATTCCGGTCTCGGGGTCGAACCCGGAGAACACACCCTCGAGGTCCTCGGTGTCCTGAAAGCTCTCGCTGACGATCGTCGAGGCGTTGGTGTAGTTGACGACGTACTCCCTGAAGTAGGACTCGCTCTCGATCACGTGGCGGATGATTGCGCCGAGGAACGCGACGTCCGTCCCCGCCCGGATCGGCACGTGCAGGTCAGCCAGCTGGCTGGTGCGCGAGAACCGCGGATCGACATGGATGACCCGCGCGCCCCGCTCCTTGGCCTTCATCACCCAGCGAAACCCAACCGGGTGTGCCTCGGCCATCTGCGAGCCCTCGATCACGATGCAATCGGCGTTCTGGAGATCCTGCTGGAAATTGGTGGCGCCGCCGCGCCCGAACGAGGTCCCCAGACCGGGGACCGTGGAGCTGTGTCATATGCGGGCCTGGTTCTCGATCTGGATCGCCCCCATCGCCGCCGTGAACAGCTTCTTGATCAGGTAGTTCTCCTCGTTGTCGAGCGTCGCGCCGCCCAGGTGCGCGAACCCCAGGGTGCGGTCCACACGCCAGCCGTGGCGGTCGGTGTCCTGCCAGCCGTTCTCGCGGGCAGCGATCACCCGCTCGGCGATCATGTCCATCGCCTGCTCGAGGTCGAGCTCCTCCCACTCGGTACCGCCCGGCCGGCGGTATTTGACCTTGGTCAGACGCCCGGGCTGCTGCACGAGCTGGCGCGAGGACGCGCCCTTCGGGCACAGCGTCCCTTGGTTGATCGGCGAGCGCGGGTTGCCCTCGATGTCGACGAGCTCGCCGCCGCGCGTGTACACCAGCTGGCCGCACCCCACGGCGCAGAACGGACACACCGACTCGGTCACCTTCATCCCGGCAATCCTCGCCGCCGCTCTCAGCGTTTGCCCTGACGCTGCACTCGGGCCCAGCCCCCAGTCCATCGCCCGACCGATGACCGGCAACCGTCGCAGCGACTCGAAAGAACGCGAACGAGACCCCGAAGAGCTCATGGCCTATGTCCAGCTCGTGTCGAGCGCATCGGGACAACGACGATCCTCTCACCGGAGGGGTGAGTTTGGCAACATCCGCGTCGGGTGATTGCTCCCCGGGCTGCGGATCCGAGCGGCCGTGGTTGGCGCTGCACTGCTCCCAAGATGTAGGCCGGCAGTGTCGCCGGGCAAGCGGATCGCGACCGTCATGCCCCGGCGGCGATTGCGGCGGCCGGCGGCTGCTCGTCGAGTTGCGGAAGTCTCGCCGGCACGCCTGCCGCCGCGTAGGCCTCGGCCATGTCGAGCGTCTCGGACGCGAGCAGTGCATCGGCGAGCGACCGCAGCTGCTCGCGGTGCTCGGTCAGCAGCCGCGTCACGTCGGCGTGGGCTTCGTCGACGAGCCGGCGAACCTCCGCATCGATCGTCTGCTGCGTGCCCTGGGACTGTGCCACCCCGCCGGGAAGCAGCGGTCCCGAGCCGTCGTCCGGCAGCACGTTGACCGGGCCGATCCGATCGCTCATTCCCCACCGTCCCACCATCTCGCGCGCGATCTCGGTCAGCTGACGGAGGTCGGACTCGGCGCCCGTCGTGATGGTGCCGGAGATGAGCTCCTCTGCGACGCGCCCGCCGAGCGCGACACGGATCCGCGCCTCGAGCTCCTCGCGCGAGTAGAACACGCGGTCGGCGTCGGGCGCCGACAGCGTGACGCCCAACGCCGCGCCCCGCGGGATGATCGAGACCTTGCGGACCGGGTCGGCACCGGGCGTGAGCATGGCGACCAGGGCGTGACCCGATTCGTGGTGGGCGGTCCGCCGGCGGTCCTCCGGCGAGAGGATGATCCCGCGCGGCGCGCCCAGCAGGATCCTCTCCAGCGAGTCGGTGAAGTCGCTCATCTGGACGCGCTCGTGGTCGCGCCGCGCGCCGAGCAGCGCGGCCTCGTTGGCGAGGTTGGCGAGATCGGCGCCGACCATGCCCGGCGTGCTCGACGCGAGCGAGGCGAGATCGACATCACCGGCCAGCGGGAGGGAGCGTGTGTGGACCTCAAGGATCTTCCGCCGACCCTCGCGATCGGGTGCCTGCACCGCCACGCGACGATCGAAGCGCCCGGGACGCAGGAGCGCCGGGTCGAGCACGTCGGCGCGATTGGTGGCGCCGAGAACGACGACCGCTTCGGAGCTCTCGAAGCCATCCATCTCGGTGAGGATCTGGTCGAGCGTCTGCTCGCGCTCGTCGTTGACGCCGGTGACGCCCACCTGCGCATTGCGCGCCCGCCCGACCGCGTCGAGCTCGTCGATGAAGATGATCGACGGCGCCGCGGCCTTCGCCTGGGAGAAGAGGTCACGCACGCGCGAAGCACCCACCCCGACGATCGCTTCGATGAACTCCGAGGCCGAGATCGAGAAGAAGGCCGCATGGGCCTCACCGGCCACCGCCCGCGCGAGGAGAGTCTTGCCGGTGCCGGGGGCGCCCGACAGCAGGACGCCGTGCGGCATGCGCCCTCCGAGCCGGCTATAGCGCTCGGGATCGCGTAGGAAGTCGACGATCTCCGAGAGCTCGGCCTTCGCTTCGTCGATCCCCGCGACGTCGTCGAAGGTCACCGGGATGCTGGCGCCATCGACGCGGCGTGCCTTCGAGCGCCCGAACGCGCTGAGCGCGCCCATCCCGCCCGCGCCGCCGGCGGCGCGGCGTGCGAGCAGCACGAAGAGACCGACGATGAGGAGCGTCGGGCCGAAGCCAAGGAGCACCTGGGTCAGCAGCGAGGCACCCTGCGTGGGGGACTCGGCCGTGATCTGCACGCCCTTGGACTGCAGCAGCGCGGACAGTTGGTTGCCGTTCCAGAACGTCGGGACCTGCGTGCTGAACAGGGTCGTCGTCGTCTTGCTCGTGGACGGATAGCGCTGCGGCGACGTGAACGTGCCGTCGATCGTGTCCGCGGTCGAGGAGATCGACTTCACGCGACCCGCCTGGACGTCCTGGAGAAAGACCGGGTTGAACGGGATCGCCACCCGCGGCGGGGCTGAGCTGGGCGTGAAGAGCAACACCGACAGCCAGTTGAGCGCCAGCAGCGCGAGCACGAACCAACCAAAGCGACCGAAGCGACGCCGCTGGCCGCCGCCCGGCGGCGGGGGCGGGGTCCCGCGTCCGTCAGGCGCGGGCGTGACGTGCCACCCAGGTGTGCTTCGAGGCAGTCCGCGGTCGGCCGTGTCGTCGGGCATGCGGCAGATGCTCCCCGACGGGGGCGGCGCGGTCGTCGGCCTGCGGGCGACTCTTTCCAGTACCGGATCGGCGCATGCGGCGCACGTCGGTACTCGCCTCGCGGTAGGCACAGGATCCGGCTGGCGGCCGACGACAGGTCCCACGGTGGCCTCCCACCATTCGTCGGGTGCTGAGCGCGCCGCGGTCAGCCCGCCGGCAGCAGCGCAGTCACGCCAGAGGCGATGCGCCAGTAGCCCGGCGGAGCGTTGAACTGCAACTGCTCCTCGGCGGTCGCCGGCCGCAGGAGGAAGACGCCACCGCCTAGACGCACCGTGGCGCCGCCACCCGCGAGCTGAACGCGTGCGGGCAGGTCTCGAACCTGCCGCGGGGTCGTCAGCCCCGCGATCCCTGGAGGGCTCGCGGCGTCGTTGAGCACGTCTCTACAGGTCGTGGATCGCCCGGAGACCGCCACCTGGCGCTGCTCATGCAGCGACAGGTAGCCGCAGGCCGACTCGCCGTCCAGCAGGCGACGGGTGACCGAAGGCGCGAGCAGCGCATCGACGCGGATCGCCGCTACGAGATCGGCAGGCCACCAGTCCGGATGTCGCTCGTCAGGATTCTTGGAGCGCTCGATGTACGCGTCGGGTGCTTCTGTACTGCCGACAGGTGAGCGGTGAGGCAGCGCACGGCGCACTTCGGCGGCGTCTGGTGGCGTCCTGGTCGGATCTCACAGATGGGACCTCCAGGAGCAGGTAGCATTGGCTGATGCGGTTTCTCATCCTCGGGCCCCTGGAGGCCCGTGGTGAGGACGGCGCGGTTGCACTGAGTGGCAACAAGCTGCGGGGGCTGCTCGCGGTGTTGTTACTGCACGCCAATGAGCCGGTTAGCGCCAAACGGCTCGCGCTTGCGCTGTGGGGTGAGGATGCTCCGGACCGCACGACGAACACAGTGAAGGTCCACGTTTCGCGGCTGCGCAAAGCGCTCGGTGACGCGGCCCGGATCGAAACGATGCCGGCCGGCTATTGCCTACGGGTGCGCCCCGACGAGCTCGACGCCGCCCTGTTTGACCGGCTTGTCGAGGACGGGCGCCGCGCCCTTGCCGGCGGCCAGCCCGGGCACGCGGGGACGATCCTGCGTGAGGCGCTTTCGTTGTGGCGCGGGCCGGCACTGGCGGAGCTTGCGTTTGAGCCGTTCGCGGCCGCCGAGATCGCGCGCTTGGAGGAGCAGCACCTCGCGGCACTCGAAACGCGCATCGAGGCGGACCTCGCGGACGGGCGGCACGCCGAGCTCGTCGCCGAGCTGCGGCGCCTGGTGGCAGTCAACGCGAGGCGCGAGCGCCTCGTCGCCCAGCTGATGTTGGCGTTGTATCGCTGCGGCCGCCAGGCCGACGCGCTCGCGGTCTACCAGAACGCCCGGGGCGTGCTCCTCGCCCAGGCCGGCCTCGAGCCAGGACCCCGGCTGCGGGAGCTGCAAGAGGCGATCCTGCGCCAGCACATCGCGCTCGGACCAGGCGACGGTGTGCCGCGCGGGTCACCCGCGCTGGATGCCGCGAGCGCCTCTCCGCCCCTGGGACGCGAGGACGAGCCCGTCATGCTGGCGTTTCCACGTTCGCTGCATGCCCCGGCGGGCTCCCTGTTCGTCGGTCGCGACGCCGAGCTCGTGCGCCTGCACGAGCACTGGACGCGGGTTCGTGGCGGGGCACACTCAGCGGTCGTCATCGGCGGGGAACCGGGCATCGGCAAGACCCGCCTTGCCAGCGAACTCGCCAGGGCCGTGTACCAGGAGGGCGCGCTCGTGCTCTACGGGCGCTGCGATGAGGGGCTCGTGGTGCCTTACCAGCCGTTCGTCGAGGCGCTGCGGCCGTACGCCCGCAGGGTTGGTCTGGATCGCCTGCGCGCCGAGCTTGGCGATCTGACGCCTGAACTTGCGCGGTTGTTGCCCGAGCTCGCCGGGCTCGGCGAGCCGATCCGCGGGGACCCGGAGTCTGAGCGCTTCGCGCTGTTTGAGGCCGTCGCCGCGCTCATCGAGGCGATGACGCATGAACGGCGCGCCCTGTTGGTCCTCGATGACCTGCAGTGGGCGGCCAATCCCACGCTCCTGCTGCTGCGCCACCTGCTCCGCTCGGAGCGCCTGCGCGATGTGCTGGTGTTGTGCACCTACCGTCAGACCGAGCTTGATCTCGGCCAGCCGCTGGCGCAGCTGTTGGCCGAGCTGCGCCGGGACGCCGGCGCTGAGTGCCTGAGCATCCGCGGGCTTGACGAGCCCGCGATCGCAGCGCTGGTCGAGGCGGCCGTCGGGCACCCCCTCCAGGAGCGCGCAGAGCTCGTGCACGTGCTGGGAGCCCAGACCGCCGGCAACCCGTTCTTTCTCCGTGAGCTGCTGGCCCACTGGACGGAGTCGGGCACGATCTCCCTCGCGGGCGAGCGTTCACGTGCGGGTGTCACAGCGGCGCAGCGCGAGACTCCCAACGGGTTGCGGCAGGTCATCAGTCATCGCGTCGCGCGGCTATCAGCGCCCGCCGGACGCGCGTTGCGCGTCGCGGCGGTCGCCGGACCGACGTTCTCGTTCGTGCTGCTCGAGCGCATGCTGGGCGAGCGTTCGGGTGTGCTTGACGCCCTGGATGAGGCCGTCGCCGCAGGACTGCTGGCCGAGGCCGGGCACGGTGACTATGTCTTTGCGCATGCGCTGGTGCGCCAGACGATCTACGCGCAGCTCGGCGCGGCGCGGCGAATTCGGCTTCACCGCCAGCTCGGCGAGGCACTGGAGGCCCTCGCCGATACCGACGCCCATGTCGAGGCGCTCGCGCATCACTTCGCTGAGGCCGCAGCCGACGGCCAAGGCGACAAGGCGGCCGCATACGCGCTCGCCGCCGGGCGGAGCGCAATCGCTCGGCTGGGCTACGAGGAGGCCATTGCTCACTACGAGCGTGGCCTCGAGGCGCTCACGGTGGCTGGCCAGCCGCACGAGCACCGGCGCTGTGAGCTGCTGCTCGCGCTCGGCGAGGCACGCTGGGGGGCCGGCGGCCTCGACAAGGCCAGGCAAGCCTGCGCGCAAGCGGCCAAACTCGCCGACCAACTCGGCGACGCGACCGCGCTGGCCCGTGCCGCGCTTGGCTTTTGCGGACCGCACCGCGTCGAGGCAGCCCCAGCGGCAATCCGGGCCATCACCATCCTGCTACAACGAGCCCTCGCTGCCCTCGGCGAGGATGACAGTGCCCTGCGCGCACGGCTGATGGGCCGCTTGGCGGGGTATTCGGATGTCGAGCAACGCCGGTCGGTGCTCGGGCGCCAAGCACTGGAGATGGCCCGACGAATCGCAGACAGGGCGACGCTCGCCGACGTCCTTGCCAGCGGCCAATGGGCCACCCAAGGTCCAGATGCCCTGCACGAATCGCTCGCCTTGGCAGCTGAGCTCGGGGGCGTCGCGGAGGAGATCGGCGACAGCCGCCTTCGGGCGGTGGCGCATGAATGGCTACTGCCCCGCCTGCTCGAGCTCGGGGACATCGACGCGGTCGAGCGCGAACTCGACGCGTTGCAGCGGCTAACCGAAACGCGGACAGAACGCTACTTCAACTGGGTTCTGGGCGTGATTCGGGCCAGCCACGCCCTTCTCCAAGGGCGAATCGAGGACTGCGAGACGCTGGCGCACGACGCTCGCGCGCGCAGCTTCGAAGGCCACGACGAGACCGCCGCCCGCATCTTCGCGGCGCAGATGCTCTTCGTACGCAGTGCGCAGGGACGATTCGACGAGCTCGTCGAATCGGTCAAGAGCTTTACCGCGCAAGTCCCGCAGGTCGCCGTTTGGCGCTGCGCGCTTGCCATTATCTATGCGCAGCTCGGACACAGCGCGCAGGCGCGTCACGAGCTCGAGGCGCTCGCACGTGACGACTTCGCCGACCTCCCGCGCGACATGTTTTGGCTTGTGAACATGTCAACGTTGTCCGAGGTCGTTGCCCTCCTCGGCGACGCTCGACGCGCGCAGCTGCTCTACACGCCGCTGTTGCCCTACGCCGATCGCTGTCTAGCCACGGGCGCGCTCCTGTGCCAAGGCTCTGCCTCGCGTCCACTCGGACTGCTCGCAACCACGCTGTCGCTGTTCGAGGACGCGACCTTGCACTTCGAGCAAGCCCTCAAGATGAACGCCCAGATCAGATCACCGCTCTGGATCGCCCACACCCAACACGACTACGCCCGCATGCTCCTCGCGCGCAATCACCCCGGCGACAACGAAAAGGCACTCGAACTCCTCCGGCAGGCGCTCACCACGGCCGAACAGCTCGGCCTCACGGCGCTCGCCGACAAGGCGCGATCGCTGAAGCTCACGACGGAAGCGACTGCGCCGCTCCGACTCGGCCAGGCCGCCGTACTGCAACGATACGGGCGCCACAGATCGGCCTGACACTCCCGAAGGTAGTGCTCTGCGGTCCGACAAGTGACACACCTAATTAAGGTGGTTCAGCCACTGGTTCGCTCTCACTGCATCATGCCGTCTGGCTTGCCGGGTCTAGTGTGCGTGACCCGCTTGCGTGGAAGTAGGTAGCCCAGCGGCGCAGGATCTGCCCGATCATCGTGGTCGTCCTAGCCCGGAGATGGTGGTCTCGGCGTCGTGGCGTGCTAAGCGCAGGGAAATCACGGGCAAGGTCAGGTGCGGCGAGCTGATGCAGCTGGATGGGCACATCGAAGTCCTTGAGCAGATGCTCGCCGAGGTTCACGAGTTGCAGTCCGTTGCGCTCTGGATCGGTGGCCTCGCGGACCGCTGCTGAGACCACGACCTGACCGCCGTGACCGGTGGCCGCGATGCGAGCTGCCTGATGCACGGCCAGACCGACGTAGTCGTCGTGATGCGGCTCGACCCGTCCGCAATGAACGCCGATGCGCACCGCAAACCGCGTCGATCCGGGCCAGGCTTCCGCAGCAAACGCCCGCTGAATACCGGCGCAGGCAAGCAACGCGGCTCCGGGGTCGGTAAAGGCCGCGAAGAACGCATCGCCGATCGTCCGGACCTCGACACCCCCGTGACGATCGAGCTCCTTGCGCACCAGGACGTGGTGTCGATCGAGCGCCTCGCGAAAGGTTGCCTCACCGAGAGCCTGCAATAGGCGAGTCGATCCTTCGACGTCGGTGAACATGAACGTCACAGCTCCGCCAGGAAGTCGGCTGGGCGCGTCGTCCCCAGGCATCCTTGGTACCCTCGCGCGCGGCACGCGTGAGCCTTCGAGCTGAGCGTCATCGACCTGCTGTAGGCGAGGGACTGACATCTAATGCTCCAAGTTATTGCTTTCGGGTGCTGCCGTGCTGTTCAGCGGGGCGCTCATCTCACAGCAGCTTGCGCAGTCGCTTTTGCAGCGTCCTTACAACGCCGTTAAACGCTCTTTCACAGCGGGGGCCGCTGAGGTTCGGGGCGACGACGGCGCGGTCACGTTGGGCATCAAGCCACGCCCGTCCTCGCCGTGCGGATCGCCAGGCCGTCGCGCGCGACCGAGAGCCGGTCGTCGACGCCGATGAAGCCGCCGGTGCGGTGGAAGGCGACCAGCAGACGCGATCGGGGGTCGACGGTGAAGCCGGTGATGCGGTAGGTGATCTCGTCGTCGGCGATCATCAACCTGCGGTCGATGGAGATCGACTGCGGTACGCCGCGCGCGTCGTATGTGACGCCCAGGCGCTCGACCCGATCGTTGATGGCCTGCTGCACGATCGCGTGCTGGGCCGTTCCGTTCGCGATATCCGGGTCGACCGCGCCTGCGGGAGACGGCGTCTGGGCCATGGCGCTCGACGCGCCGGTCAGGAGCAGGACCCCCGCCGCGCCCACCGCCAGCGCGCGCGTGCTGAACGTCAATCGGCGCGCCGGTGCACCGGGCGCGCCACGTCGAATGTGGTTGTAGAGCATGGGCGCGACGGTACGCGTCGTTTCAGCAGGGCGCATGAGCACTGGACTACTCACATCTCGGGTGGTCGATTACCTACCAGCCGCCAGTCCGTGGGCCACACGAGGCCGAAGAATTGAGTGGCCGGCTGGCGGAGTTTGGCTGGTCGTAACTGTTCAGGTCGGCGTTGGCCGCTGCGGTGTTGTGAGCAGGATTACGTGGTTTTGCAGGGAATCTTGTATCCGTGGTGGGATCGGATGTCAGCGGGGAGCGGCCGAGCTATGAAGAGCTTGA
>JBPCJA010000043.1:0-4929 GCA_051005755.1 Solirubrobacteraceae bacterium | reverse complement strand
CGCCTCCCTTCGGCGCCCTCTCAACGCCCCCTGCCGGGCCCGACCGACGAGCCCCTGACAGCCACCAATCCGCCCGAACCACCACGTCGGCCCGCTCTCCCTCAGACGAGCCGCACCCAACTGATATGGAGGTCGGTTTGTCAACTGGGCGTGTTGATCTGGCGCGTCGCCGCTCGGGTGGTGCGCTGGGTGTGGTGCTCGCGGGGAGGAGGCGTCGGGCCGTGTTGTCGACGCGTCGGTCAGTCTGATATGCGGGGGTTGGCACCCCAGGTCCCTGTTTCGTCGCCGGCGAGCGCTTGTCTAGGAGCGGGCGTGGCCTGGTGGCTGCCCATAGTTCGACCGTGCGTGCCGGCGGACTGCGGTGGCCCGGCGCCTCCTCCCCGCGAGCGGGAGGGGGTTGTCAGTTTGCGGTTATGGGGCGGTGGCGGCGGCCCAGAGGAAGCAGGAGAGCTCGCGTGCGACGGCGACGTTTGCGACGTTGGGGGGTTTGCGGTGGGCGCGCAGTCGTCGGTGGACGCGGTGCAGGCGGTGCTGGGCGCGCCAGGCGATCTGCAGGACGTGGTCGGGCAGGCCGTCGTGGCGGGCGGCGAGCGTGACGCCGACCCTCGGTTCTCGCAGGTAGTGCCAGGCGGCTTCGACGAGGATCCGGCGTGCGTACCTGGAGCCGGTCTTGGTGATCGGTCCGTGGGTGTCGGTCTCGCCCGACTGTTGGCGGGAGGGCACCAGCCCCAGCCAGGAGCCCAGCTGCACCGCGCGCTCGAAGCGCCCGAAGTCGCCGACCTCGAGCATGATGACCAGCGCCGAGAGCGTGTCGATCCCGCGGAACGCGCGCAGCCGGCTGACGACCGGCCAGAACTGCGGGTCGCGCGCGACGTGGGAGAGGCGCTCATCGAGCGCTTCGCGGCGCGCGAGCAGCCCCTGGCAGGCGGCCAGGTTGTCCAGGTAGGCCAGCTCGGTGTTGACGTGCTCAAAGCGCTGCGCGCCCAGCCAGCGCTGATGCGCTTGGGTCCAGGTGCTCTGCTCCCAGACGCGGCCGTGACGCAGCAACAACTTCGACAGCCGGTGGCGGCAGCGCATCAAATCGCTGCGGACCTGCTCGCGCGCGCGGGCCACGTCGCGCGCGGCCTCATGGCTCGCCGGAGGAACCGCGACCCGGGTCAGCGCGCCGGCCATCAGCTGGCGCAGCAGATGCTCGGCGTCCTTGCGATCGTTCTTGACGCGGTCGCCGCTGGCCCGCGGTGTCTTGCTGGGAGCGATCACCTCGCAACGCACCCCGGCCGCCGTCGCCGCGCGGTAGAGCCCAAAGCCGGTCGGGCCCGCCTCATAGCAGGCGTGTACCGGTGCCGGCAGCGCGGCCAGCCACTCCACGACCGGCTCGACCCGGCCCGAGTCAAAGCGCCTGCGCGAGAGCTCGCCGGTCGCCACCTCGAGCGTCGCAGCATGAATTGAGCGCGCGTGGACATCCATCGCCGCCCATGTCATCGTTCCGGTCACGGCCGGACCCTCCTTCGTATGGGGTCAGCCGGAGCCCATCTCCGGCCAGACAAACCCCCGCAAAATGCGAACTGGGTCCGGCCTTCAACGTCCCGGCTCAGTGACCTCCATAGGGTCTAGCTTTGTAATCTGCCTTGCAACTCGCGGAGGCGCAGACATGTGACTGTGCGGCGTCCGGCGAGCCTCCGATGCGGATACTGGGCATGGCCCGACACCATCCTTTCGCGGCTGCGCACGCAAGCCCTCCGGTGTCCAGAAAAGCGAGGAGGTCCAGGGGGTTGGTTGAGTTGCTGCTGGAGTTCGGCGGTCGAACAGCTGGGGGTCGAAGCTCTTGCGGTCTTTTGATAGCCGGATGCTCTGCCGATTGAGTGATTCCCGGACTGTGAGACCGAGCGTGGTGGTGTGCCGGGGATGCGTAGCCGCGGCGACGCATCCCCGGCGGGATCTCAGACGGGGGCTATCCGGTGAACTTCGGCCTGCTGGCGGCGCGCGCGCAACGCTGGAAGACGACGCGCAGTTCGCGCGAGCGCGTTCCGCTCTCGGGCGTAAACATGGTCCGTGCCACGATGCGGTGCCTCCCCAACTTTAGGCGACCGGGTCGTACCGCGATGCGGTACGCGCTTCCGGCATTCGGCGTGCTCAGCGTCTTGATGCGCTTGCCATCAAGAAAGAATGTCACCCGACGGATCTGCCGGCCGGTGACCGTGACGTTGAAGTTCAGCGTCACACACCCCGTCTTGCCGGCGATCCGCGAGCGACCACTCGGCACTGAACTTCCCCCAGCAGGCGCGGGTGGGCAGAGAACGCCGCCCGGCGGCACAGGCCCCGGCGGCGGGACACATGGCTTCGGCGGTGACGGCGGCTTCGGCGACGGCGGAGGCGGAGGCGGTTTCACCGTCGTTCCGAAAGACGTGCCGGTCCCCTGACCGATCGTCGGCAACACGCTGGAGACCAGCCGCGAGCTGGCAAGCTGCTTGGTCTGGATGCCATCGGTCGCCGGATCAATGTCGATCGTGGGCTGCTTGAGCACGTTGACCTTGAAGGCGATCGTGCACGTCGCACCGGAATTCAGCGAGATGCGTGCGCCGTTTTGCGGCGTAAACCGCAGCTTTCCGACCGTCGCGTCCGCGACGGTGACGTCAAAGGAAATGCCGGCGCAGCCCGAGCCGTCAGCGCCGACCGGGGTCGACGCGATCGCGAAGACGCCCGGATCCGCTCCGGGGCACGTGCGCACGGTCGGGTCGAGCTCACCACACGACGGGATGAGCGTGATGCCCTCGTCGCCGGCGCACTGGCCGCCGTCGCCAAAGTTGCAGATCGTGCTCGGGCCGACGGACTGCGGCGCCGTCGACGTGTTGACGATCGAGATCGACGCATCGAGCCCCATGTCACCGACTCGGGCGTCAACCGGGAACGTCGGCGTCGTCGAGTTCCCCTGACCGGCCTGCGCAGCCGCAGGAGTCAACGCCAGGCACCCCGCGATGACCGCAAGCGGCGTGACCAGCCACCGACCACGACGCGCGTAAGCGCATCGCGTCGTTGCATAACGTGCGAACACTGCCTTCCCCTCCCCCAAGACGGGCGGCTCGAATTCCTATTGACCCCAGAATGTGCACCCGCGTATTCGACGAAGACGACCGATACGACGCAGGATGTGCGCAATGTAGCAGCTGCTCGTTCATGTCGCCTCGAGCTTGGTCAGCCTCGCCCTGTGACGCATCACGCCGACCGCGCGCGGCTTTGCCCTCGGCTTGATCCCCGTCGACGCGGCGGACAACGTGCTGCATCTTGTGCATCGCGGCGGCCGGCATCCCGACGTCTTGTGAACGCTCGAGCGCTTGGGCCGACTGGCCCGGGCAGAGAGGATGTCCAGAGGCCGAGAACCCGTCCGCCGTATCCACCGGTGAGGTGCCTGCATATGCGTCTCATCAAGCAGGGGGTGGATGACGTTCGGACTGTCAAAGCTGTTCGAAATGTGTCCTCTCGTGCCGGCTCGGCGGGGCGAGCTGACGCCGGTCGTCGTCGCCTTCGCGGCCTCGGGCTGGCTGGAGCGGATGCGGCGCGCACGCGCCGGCCTCGCGCAGTCGAGCCTCGCGGCGTTCGTCGTGCAGGTGTCGCTCGTCGCGGTGGTCGTCCTGACGTCCGACCGCGGCATCCCGCTGGCGGGCCTGATCCTCGTTGGACTGTGCGCGACCTTCGTGTTCGTCACGACGCGGACCGTTTTCGGCCGCCATGTATTCGCCGTCGGCGGCAACGCCGAGGCCTCCCGGCGAGCGGGCATCCGCGTAGCTCGCGTGCGGATGACCGTGTTCACGCTCGCCTCGACGCTCGCGGCGGCCGGAGGCATCCTCGCTGCCGCGAGACTTCAGGCGGTCAACCAGGGGTCGGGCGGCAGCGACCTGCTGCTCCTGGCGATCGCCGGGCCGGTCATCGCCGGCACGAGCCTGTTCGGCGGGCGCGGCTCGGTCTGGCACGCCCTGCTGGGCGCGCTCGTGATCGGGTCGATCTCCAACGGCATGGACCTGCTGGCGCTCGAGTCCTCGGTGAAGTTCATGATCACCGGCGGCGTGCTGCTGGTGGCCGTCGTGATCGACACCGTGATCAAGACCCAACGCGAGCGGGCAGGGGCTGGGCGCTGACGGCGCCCGGCTCGAAGAGTCCATAATCGACGACGCGCACGCCGTACCGGCGCCAGTCTCGCGCCCGACGCCGGACGATGCTCACGTATGTCGTGGGGGTTGGGCGCTGAACGTCGTAACGGGTCGGGCCGGTTGGCGTCTCCACGGTCGAATTCCTGCCACGGAGTCGGCGACCACGTTTGCGCCGAGCGCCGCGATTCAACGATCCCCTCCCGAGGCGGCGGCGACCCGATCTGGTCAGTCAGCTCATAGCCGACCGAGAAGCGCAGCCGGTGCTGGCGGCAGAAGTCCAGCAGGTCGGTGTCGCGCCTGCACTGTCGGCACGCACGAGAATCTCGCCCGAGCCCTGAGGACCCGAGCCGTGGGTGCGTTGTACGACGAGAGGATCCGTTGAAAGCGACGTACGTGGACGTACCTCCCGCTGTGCGGCTCGCCGAACTGTGCGTATTCGCTGGACAGCCTGACGAGCTTCCGGCCGTCCTTGGGTGCGAGTGCGGGAGTAACGAGTGACGGGGTCTCAAGTGCCTTGAGCGCCAAGACGCGCCGATTGCCCTCTATCACCCGATAGCGCTTACGAATGTCACCGACGGCGACGACGGCGACGAGCGCAGTGGGATCGACGTCATACTTGACAATGTCGTCAGCGAGCTTGACCAAGCGTTCGCCCTGCGTACGTATTCAGGGGGTCTGGACGTGTGAGCAGGCTTTTCGGGGTCGGGCGCGTAGTTATGGAGCGTGGCGCGGCCGGACGAGCTTGGCGAGTTGAGGGCGGAGAACGCATCGTTGCGTGATCAGG
>JBPCJA010000042.1:0-9944 GCA_051005755.1 Solirubrobacteraceae bacterium | reverse complement strand
TGGGTTTGAGGATCGCTTGGAGTTGGTGGGCGTGGGGTGTGCCGGGTTGGTAGTGGGGTTGGTAGCCGATGTGGATGTGGTCGGCGTGGTCGGTGAGGGCGAGGGTGTTGTCGGTGTCCTTGTAGGTCATGAGGCTGATGATCTGGTGGGGCTTGGTCGTGCCCTGCAAGGTCAGCAGCCGGCGGATCGTGATGTCGGTGATCGAGCCTTGGCCTTGGTGGCCGAGGATCGGGATGCCGTTGATCTTGGCGATGTCCACAGCGTTGCCGGAGGTGTGCTCGGAGACGTTGCCGGCGGTGGTGTAGAAGCTGTGGCCACAGCTCAGCGAGGTGATCGTGGGTTTCAGGCCGCTGGCGGCGAGGAACTCGAGTGTTGCGAGCACGCGGCGGTCGACGGTGCCGGCCTGGATGTCGCGGCGTCCGCAGGAGTAGATCTCGATGCGCGGGTTTGCGAGCACGCGCTCGGTCAGCGCCTTTTTGCTCATGAGCATGATCTGGCCGATCGACGCGCTGCCAAGCAGCGGGTTCTTGCCCTGGGCGCGGTAGATCGCGGTGGACTCAAGCAGCTTCCAGCCGTCGAGGATCGGCTTGGGATCGATCCGCGGCGCGCCGCGACCCGCGGGACGGATCTCGAAATGCAGCCGCGGCGCGACTCCCTGGGTGGTGGTGCCGATGCGTCCGAGGATCGTGCCGGCGATCACGCGCCGACCGACCGCCAGGCGCTTGAGCACGACGTCGTGCTTGTCCAGGCCGTAGGCGCCGGTGACGTAGGACTTCAGCGTCTGCCCGGCCGGGAACGTGGACGCCAGCTCAAGGATCTGCTGCCTGCCGCCGTTGGCCAGCGCGCTTGACCGCCCGGGGTGCGCGAACAACCGCTCCTTCGCTGCCGCGGGGTTGGTCGTGACCTGACGCGCCGGTGCGACCGGCCGCTTGGTGGTCTGCTTGCCCGCCGACGCTGGCTGCGTCGGCGTGGGGTCACGTTTGGGCAGCGCGAGCTCGTTGGCGATCGACGCCTTGCTCTGCGCAGCGGGCTTGGGAACCGGTACTTGGGTGGCGATCTTCTTCAGATGCGCGTACGTGTAGGTATTGGCGTAGGCGTCACGCACCCGGACAAAGCGCCCCAACCGCTCAGACCGGCCGATCGCGGTGATCGTGGCGTCCTGCACCGCGATCACCGGGGAGCCCGCCCTGGCGAAGATGTCAATCCCGCGGCGCGCCGCGTCAGCATCCACCGGCACCGCCGCGTTGGCGCGCATCGCCGCGCGCCGCGCGGTCTGGCGCTCGGCGATGTCATCGGCATACCGCGCCCTGGCGACGACCGGAAACAGGCCCTGCGTCAGGCCGCTCAGCGAGCCGACCAGATCGGCCGGCATCCCACCGATCAACCGCGCGCGCATCAACACCGACTCCACATACCAATCAGCGTGGTTGTAGGCGAAGATCGCCCTGCGCAGATCTTGGTCGGCGCCCGCCGCCTTCAGATACCGCGCCGCCGAGAAGATCGCATCGACCGGGTTGAACGGATCCTTGCGGCCATCACCGTTGGCGTCAGTCCCATACAGCCGCCACGTCTGCGGCAAGAACTGCATCCACCCCAACGCCCCCGCCGACGACACATTCAAGTTACGCCCGTAATCGGTCTCGATCTCATTGATCGCCGCCAACACCTCCCACCGCACCCCATACTCCACACCCGCCGCCTGATAAATCCCCAACAAAAACGGCGGAATCCGAAACTTGTCGATAAAGAAGTTCGGCACCCCGAGGGGCACCGCGCCAGGCAACGCCAACGACATCGTCGGATTCGACACCGACGGCACTCCACCGTCATCGCGCAACACGGCCCCGGGCGCCTCGTCCTCCTTCAGCGCCTCGATGCGCTCCGGCGAGATCGTGCGCCTCGACTCGGCCGACGCCGTACCGCAGGCCGCCGCCTGCTCGGATGTCGATGCGCCACCGCGACTGAAGTCGGCGCCCGCGTCCCGGCTCTTCGCGGTAGGCGCCGATCCGGAGCAGTGCACGCCACCGGACAGCTCCGGAGGGCCGGCATACCCGCCCAGCGGCAACGGCTTGATGTTCGCGCCCGCGGGCGTGGGAGTGGGCGTTGGCGGGGCTACGGGCGCCGCAGCCTGAGGGGACTCGGCCGGCGCCGGCACCGGCGCCGGGCCGGCGGGCTGGTCGGCGGCCGGCACGTCGGCGGTGTGCGTCTGCGGCGCCTGGGTCTGGGTGCCCGCGGGCTCCCCCGGCGTCGTCGGGGTCGTCGTAGGAGCAGTGGATGCGCCGCTGGAGGTCTGCGTCGGCGGCGCGGTCACGACGGGCGCGTCCTCGGCCGCGGCCGCGTGCAGATTGCCACCGAGGGTGGCCGCGACGACCCCGGCGGTGCATAGCGCAGCGGCGAACCGCTTGCGGCTCGTGCGCTGCATGGTGCCCTTGGCCTGCTGCGCCTTCATATCGGGTGGATCGGTCCCCTTGGATCTCCGGTTGCCGCCCCAGCCAGGGCGATGGCTCTGCTATCGGCGCTTGCCGGGCGCGACCTTACCGGGCGGGCGCGAATTTCGATTGGTCGTCCACCTGAGGTCGACCGACCGCCGGGAGGCTAGCTGTGGATCCGGCGGTCGTTCGTCCACCTGAGGTCGACCGACCGCCGGGGAGGCTGGCTGTGGATCCGGCGGTCGTTCGTCCACCTGAGGTCGACCGACCGCCGGGAGGCTAGCTGTGGAGCCGGCGGCGTGTCTTGATGTGGATGCCCTCTGGCTGCGCACGGAGGGCGAGTCCGCCCATGCGGCGCTCGCCGTCCGAGCCCAACCTCGATCGTCCCACCTCAACCGTCCAAGCCTCAACCTCGACCGTCCCAAGCCTCAACCTCAATCACCAGGCCCTCAACCTCGACTCAAGGTTGAGACACTGGCTTTCACACGATCTTTACGCTGAGTTCACCGCTCGGTAACGGTTCGGTGGCCGGCGCGGCGCACGCTGACGGCGCGATGGAGGCGACTCATGCGGAGCTTGTCAGGATCGGAGATCTGGAGATCCGAGCGCGGGAGGGGCTCGTGCTCGCCAATGGGCGGGCGCTGACGCTGTCCGTGCGCGAGTTCGACCTCCTCGTCGCGCTCGCGCGCAACGCGGGCCGCATCGTGTCCCGGGAGGAGCTCTACCGGCTGGCCTGGGGCGGCACGCTGCGCCGCGGCGACCGCTCCTGCGACGTCTACGTCCACAAGCTGCGCAGCAAGCTCGACGACGCGCTGCCGGGCATGAGCTTCATCCACACCCATGTCGGCTTCGGCTACCGGCTCGATCCGGCGCCTTCACATCCTTTTCACACGGGAGCCACCGCTCGGTAACAGCATCCCGATCATGCACTGAGACGGTCGGCCGCGCTATGGGAACTCTCAGAGGAGGACGGACACCTTGAAGCTCCAGCGCTTCGTCGCTGCGCTCGCCGGTTGCAGCGCGCTCGCCTTTGGCGTGGCCGCATGCGGGGACAACAACACCGACAGCGGCAGCAGCAGTGCGAGCACGAACGCCGCGGACAACCAGAACCTCAGCGGCACGATCCGCATCGACGGCTCCTCGACGGTGCAGCCGATCGCCGAGGCCGCCGCCGAGCTCTTCAACGGCGAGGCGCCCAACGTGAAGATCACCGTCGGCGGTGCGGGCACCGGCGACGGCTTCAAGCGCTTCTGCCGCGGCGAGACGACGATCTCCGACGCCTCCCGCGCGATCGAGCCCGACGAGCTGGCGGCCTGCAAGAAGGCCAGCATCGAGCCCGTCCAGGTGCAGGTCGGCATCGACGGCCTGTCGGTCGTCGCCAACAAGGACCTCGCAATTCCGAACGATTGCATCACCACCGCGCAGCTCAAGAAGCTGCTGGCCCCGAAGTCGAAGGTCGCCAACTACAAGGAGCTCGGCGAGGGCTTCCCCGACCAGAAGGTGTCGTTCTTCACCCCCGGCACGGAGTCCGGCACGTACGACTACTTCACCGAGGCAGTCCTCGAGACAGACGCCGAGCAGCGCACGAAGGACGTCCAGACATCGGCCGACGACAACCAGATCATCACCGGCATCGAGGGCACGACGGGTGCGCTCGGCTACGTCGGCTTCTCGTTCGCCGATCAGCAGAAGGACAAGCTCAAGATCCTTCAGGTCGACGGCGGCGACGGCTGCGTGGCCCCTGCGGTGGAGACGATCGCCGACGGCACCTACAAGCCGCTTTCGCGGCCGCTGTTCATGTACCCGAGCACGAAGACGGTCGCCAAGCCGGAGGTCAAGGGCTACGTCGCCTACATCCTCGACAACAACAAGGAGATCGTCGAGGCGGCGGACTACGTGCCGCTGACCGACGAGCTCCTCACGCAGGCCAAGGCCGACCTCGACGCCGCCAAGCCGGTCGAGACGGCGGCGAAGTAGGTCACACGTGGACGGCGGCCAGGACATGGCGGCGCGCCCGGGCGCAGGATCGACGGGATTGATCCGGACCCGGACGCGCCGCTCGGTCGGCGAGCAGGCCGTCAAGGCCCTGCTCGCCGGCGCCGCCCTGCTGTCGGTCCTCACGACGACGGGCATCGTCGTCACGCTCATCAACGAGTCGTCCGGCTTCTTCCGGCAGGTCTCGGTCTCAGACTTCTTCCTTAACACGAACTGGGCCCCGCTCGCCGGTGGCGAGTCGCAGTCCTTCGGCGTCGTCCCGCTCATCTGGAGCACGCTCTACCTCACGGCGATCGCCTTGGTGGTCGCGATCCCGCTCGGGCTGGGCGTCGGGATCTACCTCGCCGAGTACGCCTCGCCTCGGGTGCGCAAGACCTTCAAGCCGATCATCGAGGTCCTCGCCGGGATCCCGACGATCGTCTTCGGCTACTTCGCGCTGACGTTCTTCACGCCGCTGCTGAAGGACCAGCTCGGGATCGACGTGCAGATCTTCAACGGGCTGTCGGCCGGGATCATCCTCGGCATCCTCGTCCTGCCCACGATCGCATCCGTCAGCGAGGACGCGATGTCGGCCGTGCCGCAATCGCTGCGCGAGGGCGCTTTCGGCCTCGGCGCGGCGAAGTGGCAGGTCGTCGTGCGCGTCGTCGTCCCGGCGGCGCTGTCGGGGATCGTCGCCGCGCTCGTGCTCGGCGCCTCGCGAGCGATCGGCGAGACGGTCGTCATCCTCGTCGCCGCCGGCAACAACCCGAACCTCACGCTCGATCCGACGGTGGCGCACCAGAACATGGCCGCCTTCATCGCCAACGTCGCGCGCTCGGACGCGTCGGCCGGCAGCGTCGCGTACGTCACGATCTTCGCCGTCGGCGCGACGCTGTTCGTGATGACGTTCCTGCTCAACCTCGTCGCGATCCGCTTCGTGCGCAAGTACCGGCAGGTCTACGAGTAGCCGCATGGCCGTCGCCGAGTCCGCCATCACCCGCAAGGTCGTGGAGCGCGCCTCCGGCGGCCAGCGCACGCGCGATCTGCTCTTTCGCCTATCGCTGCTGCTGTGCCTCTTCATCGCCGTGCTCTTCCTCGGCGTGCTGCTCGTCGACGTGGTCATCGACGGCGCGGGGTTCCTGTCGCCGCATTTCGTCACGTCCTATCCGTCGCGGCTGACGCCGGACACGTCCGGCGTGCGGTCGGCGCTGCTCGGCACGCTGTACCTGATGGTGCTCTGCGGCCTGTTCATCGTCCCGGTCGGGGTGGCGGCGGCCGTGTACCTCGAGGAGTACGCCGACCCGACGCGCTGGTACAACCGGCTCGTCGAGGTGAACATCCAGAACCTCGCATCGGTGCCGTCGGTCGTCTACGGGATCCTCGGCCTCGCGTTCATCGTCCGCGGCCCGGTCGACGTCTGGGGCCTCGGCGAGGGCCAGCCGACGCTGCTCGCGGGGGCGCTGACGCTCGGGCTGCTCGTGCTGCCGGTCGTGATCATCGTCTCGCGCGAGGCGATCCGGGCCGTGCCGCCGTCGATCCGCGAAGGCTCGCTGGCGCTCGGGGCGACAAAGTGGCAGACGCTCTGGAAGCAGGTGCTGCCGGGCTCGATCGCCGGCATCGCGACCGGGGTGATCCTCGCGCTGTCGCGGGCGATCGGCGAGACGGCGCCGCTCATTCTCGTCGGCGCCGGCGCGTTCCAGCTCTTCGACCCGAAGGTCGATGGCCCCTTCTCCGCGATGCCGATCCAGATCTTCAACAACGTCACCGAGTCAAAGCCGATCTTCCAGGAACTAGCGGCGGCGGCGATCCTCGTGCTGCTGATCCTCCTGCTGCTCATGAACTCGGCCGCGATCTATTTACGCAACCGCTATGAGACCAAGTGGTGATGACATGGAACGGACGACCCCGGACGCTGCGGCCCCCGACACGAGGCCCGGCGTGAGGGCGTCGGCGGGACTGCCGAAGGCGCTGCCGAAGCTCGACAAGCGCGAGCAGCCGGCCGCTGCCAGGGAGGCGGTCTTCAAGCTCCGCGACGTCCGCGTCACCTATGGCGGCGTCGCCGCGGTGGAGGAGGTGACGTTCGACCTGCTCGAGAACGAGATCACCGCCTTCATCGGACCGTCCGGCTGCGGCAAGTCGACGCTCATCCGCTGCCTGAACCGCATGAACGACCTCGTACCGAGCGCGCGCGTCGCGGGGACGGTGCTCTACCACGACCAGGACCTCTATGCGGGCGACGTCGACCCCGTGCAGGTGCGCAAGCGCATCGGCATGGTCTTCCAGAAGCCCAACCCGTTCCCGAAGTCGATCTACGAGAACATCGCCTTCGGCCCGCGGGTGCTGGGCATGAAGGGCGACATGGACGAGATCGTCGAGGGGGCCCTGCGCAAGGGCGCGCTCTGGGACGAGGTCAAGGACCGCCTGAAGACGAACGCGTTCGGGATGTCGGGCGGTCAGCAGCAGCGGCTGTGCATCGCGCGCACGATGGCCGTCGAGCCCGACGTCATCCTCATGGACGAGCCGTGCTCGGCGCTGGACCCGATCTCGACCGGCGCGATCGAGGAGCTCATGCTCGACCTCAAGCGCAACTACTCGATCGTCATCGTGACGCACAACATGCAGCAGGCCGCCCGCGTCTCCGATCGCACGGCGTTCTTCAACGTCGATAAGCTCGAGGAGGGCAAGCGCGTCGGCAAGCTCGTCGAGTTCGCCCCGACGGAGAAGATCTTCACGAAGCCCGACGACATCCGCACCGAGGAGTACGTCACCGGGAAGTTCGGCTAGGCGATGACCGAGCAGCGACTGCAGTTCCAGCGACAGCTCGCCGATCTCGAGCTCAGCGCGCTCGGCGGGCTGGATCTCGTCTGCGAGCAGCTCGATCGCGTGATCGAGGCACTCGAGCATCAGGACGTCGAGCTTGCGCAGATCGTCGTCGCCGACGACGACCGCCTCGACGGCCGCTACCTGGAGGTCCACCAGGGGATCCTGTCGCTGCTCGCGCTCCAGGCGCCGGTCGCCGGCGACCTGCGGCTGGTCGCCGCGCTGCTGCACCTCATCAAGCACGTCGAGCGGATGGGCGACCAGTGCGTGAACGTCGCGAAGCTCATCCCGCTGTCGGGGCACGAGCCGCCGGTGCAGCAGGAGATCCTCTCGAAGACCGTGCAGATGGGCCAGTTCGCGCGCGCCGAGGTCGTGCAGTGCAAGCGCTCCTTCGCCGAACGCGACGTCCAGATGGCCGAGGACCTGCTAACGCGCGACGTGACGGTCAACCGCCTCAACCGCGAGATCTTCCGGCTCGCGATCGAGGCCGGCGACGACGCCGACGTCCGCGAGTGGGCGATGATCATGACGCTCGTGGCCCGCGCATTCGAGCGCATCGGCGACAACGCGGTCGACATCGGCGAGCAGACGGCGTTCGTCGTCACGGGACTGTTCCGCGAGTTCTCGGACGCCTCGACCGCCGCGGCGCGCTCGTGAATCGGCAGCACGTCATGGATTCTCAGCTGTAAAAATCCTGTGATCGACGCTACGAGGCCATGGGTGCCCGGCCGTAGACTGCGATCGACATGACCGATACGAACCTCGCTGCCGCCGCAGGCGGCTCGTCGCGCGTCGCAGTCACGGACGGGGACTCTGGCTTCGTGCAGGTGCTGACGAAGCGACTGGACCGACTCGGATGGGAGCACCGCGTGCTCGCCGGTGCCGTGGCGGTGGAGCAGCTCGTCTCGATGCGCCTCGGGGCGCTCGTGCTCGATCTCGCCCTCCTGGGCCCACACGGGTGGGAGTACCTCGAGCGCGTGACCCGGGAGCTCCCCGCGCTTCCGGTGATCGTCTGCACGGGGCAGTCGACGGTCTCGCAGCGCGTGCGCGGGCTGCGCCTGGGCGCCGACGACTGGGTGACCAAGCCGTGCCACCCGGAGGAGCTCATCGCCCGCATCGAGGCCGTCGTGCGTCGCCGGCGCCGGGCCGGCGGGCTCGCCGCCGCGGACGCCGTGCTCGCCGGCGAGATCGAGGTCCGCCCGGACCAGTTCCAGGTCTTCGCCCATGGGCGCTCGATCGATCTCACGCGGCGCGAGTTCGAGCTCATCCAGCTGCTGTCCGCCGCGGAGGGCCGGGTGCTCGAGCGCGAGGAGATCTACCAGCGGGTGTGGGGCTACACGATGGCCCACGGCGATCGCTCGGTGGACGTCTTCGTGCGCAAGCTGCGCTCCAAGCTCCAGCACGCCTCGCCGGACTGGAACTACATCCACACGCATTTCGGGGTCGGCTATCGCTTCGCGGCAGAGTGGGGCGGCGAGGACGAGCCCGCGGACGGCGCGGCGCCGCCGGCGGCGGCGATCGAGCCGCCCACCGCGGTGGCGGCGCCGCCGGTGCGCGAGCCGTCTGCCGCGCCGGAGCCGGCGCGCAAGCTCCACGTGCTCGTGTAACCCGCGGGTCGCATGGGCTGGCGGCCCACGTCCACTACCCTTGTCGGCGTGTCCGTCGAGGCGGCCCGCAACATCGGCATCGTCGTGCTCATCGCGCTCGTCGTCTGGCTCGCGCCGGGCGGCGGCGAGGGCGCGACGTTCATCCAGCAGCTGCTCAACGCGATCTTCATCGTCACGGTGGCGCTCATCTGCGGGATCCTCTACCGCCAGTACCGCGGCGAGATCTTCTCGCTCGGCGACGCCTGGAGGTTCGCGCTGTACGCGGCGGTCGGCGTCGCGATCGTGACGGTGGCCGCCTCGCGGCGGCTGTTCGAGACGGGCGCGGGCGCGGTGCTGTGGTTCGGGCTCGTCGGCGCGGCGTCCTACACGCTGTACCTCGTCTGGCAGCGACACCGCTCGTATACGTGAGCGCTGGGATCGGGCGCGTGTGAGCGCCGGCGCCGGCGCGCGTACGTGCTGCGCCCCGGGTGCGCGCGAGCGTTGCGGCCGGGCGGGCGTGAGCGCCGGTGCGTCCGCGCGGGCGTGAGCGCCGGCGGGCCGTTCAGCCTCGGCGCGAGCGGCGCGTGGCCGGGGCGACTTCCGCATGAGATGGATGCGGAAACGCCTCCATCCCACGCCCACAGCGTGAGCGTGTCGCTTTCTCCCCTCCATAGGGGAAAACGCGACACACTTGACGTCAAGGCCGGTTCGATGACCCCCTGGCGCCGGTCGAAGCGACCTCGTCGCAGATCAGCAGCGGCGCGCCCCGGGCGCGCGTGAGGGCTGCGGCCGGGCGCGCCGCGGCCGTGGCCGGCGCGAGCGCGTCTTCTGTCACACGTCCGCGCGCGATTCGGCACGAACGCGCGTAGTCCTGTGACGCGCCCTGCGACAGCCTCGTCGCATGGCTCGTGCGCCCCTCATTCCCTTCCCCGGCGAGCGCGGGCAGGCGACCGTCGAGCTCGTCGCGCTGCTGCCGCTCATCGCGGTTCTGGCCGGCGTGATGTGGCAGGCCGCCGTGGCCGGCCAGGCGGTCTGGCTCGCCGGCTCCGCCACGCGCGCGGACGCCCCCGCCCGCGAGCCTCGAGACCGTCCCTTTCCCCCACCTGCCGCCCCCCCCCATCCCCCCACGTCGTCG
>JBPCJA010000041.1:0-4625 GCA_051005755.1 Solirubrobacteraceae bacterium | reverse complement strand
TCAGTGGTTTCCCCCACTACCTTTTTCTTTCCCTCTTCCGAAACCCCCCCCCCAGCCCCGCCTCCTCTCCCCCCCCCCCCAGGGCGGACATCCGTCGACGCCGACAGGAGGCGAAGCCGGCATGATTCGGCTGTAGCCTTCGGGTCGGTGAGCGAGTCACGTGAGGTTGGCGAGACGATCGGCTATCAGCTACGTCGGCTGCGGCGCTGGCGGGGGCTGACGCAGGAGGAGCTGGCCGATCGCGCGAACGTCTCCCGCGACCTGGTGGCCAAGCTTGAGCAGGGCCGACGCCAGACCGCTCGGCTCAGCTCGCTGGCGAGCTTCGCGCGTGCTCTGGATGTCGAGCTGTCGGCGCTGGTCGAACGCGCGATGCCCGTGCTCGAAATCGAGGACAGCGAGGCAGACGGCCCGGTGGCACGCCGAGACGTCCAGACGGCATCAGGAACGGTTGACCGCGACATGCCAGAGCTGTCACTCCCACTCGGCGGGTGTGAGCCGCATGATGCGGCGTCGGTGATTGAGCGCCTCGTCGGCGAGGACGCTGCCCTCTCGCTTGCCGGCATCGCGCGGGTCGTGCACGAATGGCTCGTCGTCGACCCGCCGCAGCTCGCAGAAACACGCGCCGGTCGACGGATCGGTAACGGCCTCGTGGATCGGGTCGAGCGTCGGGTCGAGCAGCTGCGGTACATCGATGACTTCGTCGGCGGTCGCGATCTGCACGATCTCGTTGCGCGCGAGTTGCGTGTCACGATCGGGCTGTTGAAGTCGGCGGCATACACCGATGAGTTGGGTCGCCGGCTGCTGATCGCGGTCGGCGAACTCTGCCAGCTTGCCGGCTGGGTCGCGTCAGACGCCGGCCTGCGGCTCGCGGCGCAGCGCTACTACCTCGCGGCGATGCGTGCGGCTGACGCTGGCGGCGATCGTCCGCTCGCTGCGCAGGCGATCTCGTCGCTTGCCTACCAGGCCGCGAGCGGCGATGACGCGAGAACCGCGGTGGTGCTCGCCCGCAGTGCATACGAGGGCGCGCGCGGCACGGCGACGGCGACCACGCAGGCGCTGCTGCTCGAACGCGTGGCGTGGGCGCACGCGCGCGCAGGCGAGCTGACGCAGACCGAACGGGCGCTCGATGCGGTCGATCGCGCGTTCGAGGACCGCTGCGCTGAGGAGGACCCGCCGTGGGTGTACTGGCTTGATCGCGACGAGATCGATGTGATGGCCGGCCGCTGCTACACCGAGTTGCGTCGTCCCGCGGCGGCAGTGCCGCTGCTGTCTGGCGTCCTTGAGCGCTACGGGGACGCTCGCGCCCGCGAGGCGGCGCTCTACACGAGCTGGCTCGCCGAGAGTCATCTTCAGGCCGGCGAGATCGACCGCGCAGGGGCGACCGCGATCCGGGTGCTCGAGCTCGGCGATCGCGTCAACTCGGCGCGCAGTGACGAGCGCCTCGCGTACCTGCGTCACGCGCTCGGTCCGCATCGCGACGTCGCCTCGGTGCGGGCGTTCGACGAGCGTTACCGATCTGGCCGCGGCCACAGCGACTGACGCCACGAGACGACCAGCGTCCGGCGTCCCAGAGAACCGAGATGACCGCCGTCTCCTCAGGGCGGTGCCCGACATCGCATGACCCTGACCTCGGACTAGGACACCACGTCCGACTGGTTCCCGTCACGGACAACTCGTCCCTGGCGCAGCCCGGGGCGAGCCCCATAGCGTGCGCCGAGGCGTCACACGCGCCTGACGGCGGCGGTAGCTCACCGCCGGATCGGAGCGTCGCGAACCGCCCGCCGGGTGCTCGTACATGCGCCTGGCCGCAACCGTCGAGCGAGGGAGTCACATGGGTATTGCAGCCGGTAGGAGCCGGATGGCGTTGGCGCGCGGCGACTCGGCGGCAGCACCGGACGAAGAGCCGACGCCGGGCACTGGGCGTTGGCGTGTGGGGCGCGCGTATCGGGCGGGCCGGCTGGTCTGCGGATGCGTGCACGTCACAGTCAGCGTTGACGATCGGCTCGGGCTGACCCGGCGCGAGCGACGCATCGTCCGGGTGCGCTTCTGCGAGCCCGTCGACGATGCCCTGCGCGCCGAGCTGACCGAGCTCGTGCGCCGCCGCGGCACGGCCTCCGAGCGCGCGGCCGAGCGCATCGCCCCGATCGAACTGCTCATCGATGACCCGTGCGGCGAGCACCACCGCATCATCGGCGGCCTGCGACCGCCGCACAGGCGCCACGGCCCGCTGCACGAGATCGAGTTCGGCTTCGGCCAACCCACGCGAACGCGATGAGCGACCCACCCGCCGCCAGACGCCTCAGCGGCGAGGAGATCCTCGCGATGAAGTTCGCCGCCCACCGCCAGCTCGCACGCTGGTCCAAGAAACCAACGTTGAGTCCCCATCAACACGCGCAGCGCAACGCCCTCAAGCGCGCCGTCGGCGTCCTGCAAGACCAAACGCTCGCACACGGCTGCGAACTCCACCCTCCCAACGATGGAGAAGAACGTTGACGCCCGACGGCTGGCGCAAGATCGATCGCGGACTCTTCGAGTCCACCGACGGCCAATGGCGCATCGCAAACCCGTGGAGGCTCACCACCGAGCTACGGCACCGCTGGCTCGTCGCCGAACGCCGCAGCAGCGAATCGGGCTGGTCCATGCACGACGGCGACCACGCCACTTTCCACGACGCCTGCGCCTACGCCAAGACCCACCAACCGGCGTGACCCCAACCGCACGCACCGCGCCACCCTCTCGCAGACGCCATCGAGACGCTGCCGTTGCCCCCGAGTCCGGCCCCGCCGGACCTTGATCGCCTTCCAAGCGGAGCCGGGCGGGGCTGTCCAGTGCCGCCCGTCAGGGCCGAGCGGATGCGAGCCGCGGAGCGGGGCACTTGACCGCCTCGACCGGCGCAGCTACCCGGATGTGCGCTGATCGGTCGTGGTGCTGATCGACGGCCTCATGGCTGCTCGCATCCCCGCGGTGAGCCGGCCGTGCCGCGGCCGCCGGCCCGGAGGGCGTCAGCCCGGGAGGGGCAGGCGGGCCGCAGGCAGCGGCGCGGCCGGCGGCGGCGCGTAGCGCCGCCCTTGAGGAAGTAGAGAAAGTCTCAACGAGATGCGTGGGCAGGAAGTCGGGATTCGTGCGCGAGGCTGGCTCGGGTCGAGAGCGCTCGTGGCACGCGGAGGCAGAAGCGATAATCTGTCGCCTGGAACGTGTCATCGTCCAGCACCGCGCGCTGGTTTATCCACGAGCCGTAGTGGTCCGCTCGCTGCATTGCCGATCGTTATCGGCGTACAGGATGTCTGCGTCGCTCGGTAGGCTCGGCCAAATGCGAGTTCGCGACTGAGGAGACGAGCGATGGCGCGCGCAGACCTGCTCCTCGACCTCGTCGAAGCTGAGCACCGAGGCGACCGGGACCGTTTCCGCGTCTTGGTCGAGGCCGTGATCGCCGAGGAGCGCGCCAATCAGCATCACCTGCTCGCCGACCGGCTCGCGGAGCTCATCAGCACGACGGGGCAGGGAATCACTCGCGATGATCGTGCCGTTGCCATCCGCGACCTAGTGCAAGAGGCCGTCCCGAATCGTCGCCTTGACGATCTGGAGCTTGACGATCTGGAGCTTGCATCGGTTCCACGGCAGGTCATCGCGGAACTGATCGAAGAACAACAGCGCGCCGACCTGCTGCGGAGCTATGGGATCGAACCGCGTCACCGTCTGCTGCTCTCCGGGCCGCCGGGCAACGGGAAGACCAGCGTCGCGGAGGCCATCGCTTCTCAGTTGCTCCTACCGTTCTACGTGATCCGCTACGAAGGCGTCGGAGTGGTGGACGAGCTGGACGTCGGCGCCGGCGCGGCGGCGCGTGAGCGCCATCCGCAGGGCGTCGAGGACGAGCGTGGTGCGCATATGGCCGGCGAACTGCCAGCCGACGACGCGGCGGCTGTAGACGTCGATGACGAAGCTGAAGAACACGACGCCTTCCCAGCAGCGCAGGTACGTGAAATCGGCGCACCACAACGCGTCGGGCCTGGGGGCGGCGAAGTCGCGCTGCACGAGATCTGGGCTGCGCTGCGCCGACGCATCCGGGATCGTCGTGCGCCACGGCCTGCCGCGCCGCTTGGCGCCCTGAATGCCGTCCTGGCGCATCAGGCGCTTGACGTGGTCACGGCCAACCGGCTCGCCGGCCCTGAGCAGCGCCCTCCACATCCGCCGGTAGCCGTAGGCGCAGTAGTTGGCCTCGTGCAGCTCCCCGATGCGCGCGAGCAGCCGCTCATCCTCGACGGCCCGCACCGACGGCGACCCCAACCTGCGGGCGTAGTACGCCGATGCCGATACCCCGAGCGTGTCGCAGAGGAGCTCGACGGCGAAGCGCTCGCGCTCAGAGTCGATGAACGCGCTCACCTCCGCGGGGTCCCGTCGAGTTCCTTGGCGAAAAACACGCTGGCGGCCTTGAGGATCTCGTTGGCCTTACGCAGCTCGCGGTTCTCGCAGTCCAGCGCCCGCAGGCGCTCACGCTCGGCGCTCGTCAGCCGGTCGTTGCGCGTCCCGGCGTCCGCTTCGGCCTGGCGCACCCACAGCCGTAGCGCTTCCTTGTGGACGCCGAGATCGCGCGCGACCGCGGCGATCGGGCGCTGGGACTCGAACAC
>JBPCJA010000040.1:0-3926 GCA_051005755.1 Solirubrobacteraceae bacterium | reverse complement strand
GTCTTTGCCCTGTCGCCCTCCCCCTCCCTCCCCCTCCCTCTCCCCCCCCCCCCCCCCCCTCCCCCCTCTCTGCTCTCCCCCCCCCCCCCCCCCCCCCCCCCCAGGCCCGGGCGTCAGCACGCGTGCGTGGCAGCTGCCCGCGTGCGCCGCTCCGGCCGTGATCGTGCGTGCGGCGAGCGTCGCAGCACCCGCGCCGGACGGCGCCGCCAGGATCAGGACGAGGGCGCCGAGGGCGCCGAGCACATGGGATCTCACGAGCGGGCGGAGCGGCCGCGCCAGGCGACCGGGTCGCCGGGAGCCTAGCCAACGGGCGCTACACCAGCGCAAGCCACACGTAGTAGCCGGCGACGGCGGCGAACAAAACCGCGTCGAGGCGGTCCAGCGCGCCTCCGTGAGCGCCGAAGAGGCGCCCGCTGTCCTTCGTGCCCGCCTCGCGCTTGACGAACGACTCGAAGAGGTCGCCCGCGGGCGCCGCGAGCGCGACGGCGAGGCCGAGCAGCAGGGCATCCGTCCCGGACAGCCAGTCCTGGTAGGTCCCGGCAAGCCATGTCGCGAGGATGGCCGTGCCCATCCCGATGAGCAGGCCCTCGACCGTCTTGTTCGGCGACACGTGCGGGGCGAGCGGGCGGCGGCCGAACCAGCGCCCGCCGAGGTAGGCGCCGGTGTCGCCGATGAACGTGCCGACGAGGATGTCGACGATGATGCCGCCGCCGTGGGGCAGCTCGCGCAGCAGGACCCCGTGCGCGAGCGCGAGGCCGATCCACGCGACCCCGAAGACCGTCAGCGCCATCCCCAGCGTGCCGGCTCGGCGCTGGGCGAGCGTCACCGCGAAGAGCAGCGGGAAGAACGCCACGAAGGCGAGCAGCACGTGGAGGTCGTCGCCCGCGTAGGCCGCGAGGATGACCGCCGCCAGGCCGATGAACCCCGCCAGCCGCACCGGTTCGACGTCGGCGTAGAGGTCGAAGAGCTCGCCGAGGCAGACGAACGCCAGCGCGAGCAGGCCGATCGTGAACCAGATGCCGCCGAGCGCGATGATCGCGATCGCGAAGACGATCGCCGGGATCGCGACGAGGATCCGCGCGCCGAGGTCCGAGCCGCCGCGGCTACGCTCGCGCTCTGGGCGCCGGGCCCGGCGCACCGGGGGCCAGCGGCCGGCGACGCCCATCAGCGCCCCCCGAAGCGGCGCCGGCGGGCGCGGTACTCGGCGAGCGACGCCTCGAAGGCGGCGCGGTCGAAGTCGGGCCACAGCTCGTCGCGGAAGACGAGCTCGGAGTAGGCCGACTGCCAGAGCAGGTAGTTGCTCAGGCGCTGCTCGCCGCTCGTGCGGATGATGAGGTCCGGGTCGTGCATCTCGGGCGCGTACAGCAGCGCGCGAAAGTCGTCCTCGTCGCCGCGGTCGAAGCGCCGTGCCGCGTCGACGATCTCCGCGCGGCCACCGTAGTTGAAGGCGACGAAGAGCGTGATGCGGTCGTTGCCGGCCGTAAGGCTCTCGGCCCATTCCATCTGCTCGACGAGCGCCGGATCGACGCCCTCGCGGCGCCCGATGAACCGCATCCGCACGCCGTTGGAGTCAAGCTCCGGCGTCTCCTCGACGATCCGCTCGGCGAACAGCGCCATGAGCCCGAGCACCTCCTCCTCGGGCCGCGACCAGTTCTCGGTCGAGAACGAATAGACCGTCAGCTCTTCCACCCCGAGCTCGCCGGCGTCGCGCAGGCGTGCCTTGAGCGTGTCGGCGCCGGCGCGGTGCCCCTCGCCGACGGGCAGGCCCCGAGCCTGCGCCCAGCGCCCGTTGCCGTCGGTGATGATCGCGACGTAGCGCGCAGACGTCGCGCGCTCCGATGTCACGCCCGTGACCCGCGGGTGATGTGCGCGAGCAGGCGCACTACACCTCGAGGATCTCGTCTTCCTTGCCCTTGAGCAGCGCGTCGAGCTCGGCGATCTTCGCGTCGGTGAGCTTCTGCAGCCCCGTCTCCGCGCGATGCTCCTCGTCGGCGCCGACCTCGCCCTCGTCCTTGAGCTCGCGCAGGTCGTGCATGACGTCGCGGCGGATGTTGCGGATCGCGATGCGGCCCTCCTCGGCGATGTGGCGCACCATCTTCACGAACTCCTTGCGGCGCTCCTCGGTGAGCTGCGGGATGACGAGGCGGATGATCGTGCCGTCGTTGTTCGGGGTCAGGCCGAGCTGCGCCTCGGAGATTCCCTTCTCGATCGCCTTCAGCGACGACTTGTCGTAGGGCTGGACGGTGAGCAGCTGAGCCTCGGCCGCGTTGATCGTCGCGAGCTGCTTCAGCGGCGTCGAGACGCCGTAGTACTCGACATGGACGCGGTCCAGCAGCGCGGGGCTCGCGCGGCCGGTTCGCACCGAGCCGAACTCATGATTCGTCGCCTCGACGGACTTCGTCATCCGCTCGCCGGCGTCGGCCAGCAGCTCGTCGATCAGCTCACTCATCTCGCGTCACCACCACGGTTCCCACCTGTTCGCCGGACACTATCCGCTCGATGTTGGACTCGTCGTTCATGTTGAAGACGTGCAGCGGCATGCGGTTCTCCGCGCAGAGGGTCAGCGCGGTGTAGTCCATGACGCGCAGCCCGCGGCGGACGGCATCCATGTGGCTGATCTCGCGGATGAGCTGCGCGTCGGCATCCTCGCGCGGATCGGCCGACAGGATCCCCTCGACGCCGTTCTTCGCCATGAGGATCGCCTCGGCGTGGATCTCCACCGCGCGCAGCGCGGCCGCCGTGTCGGTCGTGAAGAACGGGTTGCCGGTGCCGGCGGCGAAGATCACGACGCGCCCCTTCTCGAGATGGCGCATCGCGCGGCGGCGGATGTAGGGCTCGGCGACCTCGGAGATCGTGATCGCCGACTGCACGCGGGTGTCGGCGCCCTGCTTCTCCAGAGCGTCCTGCAGCGCGAGCGCGTTGAGCACGGTCGCGAGCATGCCCATGTAGTCGGCGGTCGCACGATCCATGCCCGCCGCGGCGCCCTTGAGGCCGCGATAGATGTTCCCGGCGCCCACGACGATCGCGATCTCGACCCCGCGCGCCCGCACGGCGGCGATCTGCGCGGCGACGGCACGGACCCGCTCGGGGTCGGTTCCGTAGTCGAGGTCGCCCATGAGCGCCTCGCCCGACAGCTTGAGCAGGACCCGCGTGAACGCGGGTTCAGGGGTCATGTCAAGCCGCGAGCCTACTCGCCGACCGCGAAGCGGGTGAATCGCCGCACGACGACGTTCTCGCCCGTCTTCGCCGACAGCTCGGCGCGCAGCTCCTCGATCGTCTTGCCGTCGAACTTGTCGCCGTTGACGTGCGGCTGCTTGAGCAGGACGATCTCCTCCGTCCATTTGCGCAGCTTGCCCTCGGCGATCTTCGAGCGGACGTTCTCGGGCTTGTCGGCGGCCTGGCCCTCGTAGACGCGCAGCTCGGCCTCGCGCTCGTCGGCGGGGATCTCCTCCTCGGAGACGTAGCGGGTCGCGGGCGAGCCGGCGACGTGCATCGCGACGTCGCGGGCGAAGGCGACGAAGTCCTCGTTGCGCGCGACGAAGTCGGTGTTGCAGTCGACCTCGACGAGCACGCCGACCTTGCCCGTGGCGTGGATGTAGGACTGGACGGTGCCCTCGGTCGCCTCGCGGCCGGCGAGCTTGCCGATCTTGCTGCCGAGCTGTACGCGCAGCAGCTCGACGGCGGCGTCGATGTCACCGCCGGTCTCCTGGAGTGCGCGCTTGCAATCCATCATGCCCGCGCCGGTCTGGTCGCGCAGGGCCTTGACGTCCTTCGCGCTGATGTCGCTCACTGAACTGGGTCCTCGGTCTGGGTCTCGGTCTCGGCCGCCGGCGACGCGACGGGCTCCTCGGCCGGCGATTCGGCGGCCTTGGGGCGGCCGCGGCGCGGGCGCGTCGGCACGTCGGGGGCCTCGGCCGGCGCCGGCG
>JBPCJA010000039.1:0-15432 GCA_051005755.1 Solirubrobacteraceae bacterium | reverse complement strand
GCGACGAGCGCCGCCGCGACGAGCGAGCCCGCCGACGTGCCGACGAGCGACTCCGTCGCGCGGAAGTCGTGGCCGGTGGCGTCTTCGATGCCGGCGAGGACGCCACTCATCCACGCCTCTCCGAGCGTGCCGCCGCTGGCGAGCACGAGGACGTCGGGGGACAGGAAGGTGTCGGCCACGCCGGCTCAGCGTAGCGGCGCGGCGGCCCGGTCAGGACGGGCCGTCACTGTGGCCGCACGCAGGTCGAGACGAACGTCAAGCCGCCTCAGGCGGCGTTTCGTTCGACTCGGCCGCGCGCGGAGCTTGGTGCGCGCGCTTATCGCCCCCTCCATACGTTTGTACGTGATAACGTACAAACGTATGGTGACTCTCGAGCACCCTGCGGCGATCGGTCAACGCATCCGCGCGCTGCGCGACGCGATCGGGCTGAGCCTGCGCGATCTCGCCGAGCGCAGCGGCGTCAGCGCGCCGATGCTGAGCCAGGTCGAGCGCGGGGAGACGAGCCCGACGCTCGCGATCGCCAGCCGGATCGCGGCCGGCCTGGACCTGCGGCTCTCGCAGCTGCTGCGCCTCGACGAGGGTGGGCAGGTCGCGATCGTGCGCGCGTCCGAGCGCCGGCCCGGGACGAGCGATCCGGCCTCCGGACACCGCGCCGAGATCCTCACGCCGCCGCTGCCCGGCCAGCGCGCCGAGCTCTCCCGCCACGTGCTGCGCGGGGGAGCGATCACCGGCGGGCCGGGCGATCCGCCGATGCACGAGCCCGGCAGCCGGGAGAGCGCGCTCGTCCTGGAGGGGCGAGTCGTGCTCGAGATCGACGGCGAGTGCCACGAGCTCGCCGCCGGCGACTGCGTCACCTTCGACGCCGACCTCCAACACCACTTCGAGAACCCCGGCTCCGACGACGCGGTCCTGCTCGCCGTCGTCTCGGCCGGCCTACGTAGGAGCTGACCGCATGAGCGCATCCCCGCCGACGACGCTGTTTCAGAAGATCTGGGCCACGCACGAGGTGGCGCCGGGCCTGCTGTGGATCGACCTGCACCTCGTGCACGAGGTCACGAGCCCGCAGGCCTTCGACGGGCTGCGGCTCGCGGGCCGCAGCGTCCGCCGCCCGGATCGCACGCTCGCCACCGCCGACCACAACGTCCCGACCGACGGCACGCCGACCGTCGCCCTCATCGCCGACGAGCTCAGCCGCGTGCAGGTCCAGACGCTCGAGCGCAACTGCGAGGAGTTCGGCATCCCGCTGTACTCGCTGGGCTCCGAGCGCCAGGGGATCGTCCACGTCATCGGCCCCGAGCTCGGCGTCACCCAGCCGGGCATGACGATCGTCTGCGGCGACAGCCACACGGCCACGCACGGCGCGTTCGGCGCGCTGGCGTTCGGCATCGGCACGAGCGAGGTCGAGCACGTGCTCGCGACGCAGTGCCTCGTCGCGCCCAAGCCGCGCTCGATGCGCATCCGCTACGAGGGCGCGCTCGGCTTCGGCGTGACGGCCAAGGACCTCATCCTCGCGACGATCGGCCAGATGGGCGTCGACGGCGCCGCCGGCCACGCCGTCGAGTACGCCGGCGCCGCGATCGAGTCGCTCTCGATGGAGGGCCGGATGACCGTCTGCAACATGACGATCGAGGGCGGCGGCCGCGCCGGCATGGTCGCGCCCGACGAGACGACGTTCGCGTGGGTCGCCGAGCGCGCGGGGATCGAGATCCCCGACGCATGGCGTGAGCTGAAGACCGACGACGGCACGCAGTTCGACCGCGAGATCACCGTCGATGCGGCGGCCATCAGCCCGCAGGTGACGTGGGGGACGGCGCCCGACATGGTCGCCGGCGTCGCCGACGTCGTCCCCGAGCCGGCGACCGAGGGCCACGAGCGCGCCCTGGCCTACATGGACCTGCGGCCCGGCACGCCGATCCAGGAGATCGCGCTGGACCGCGTCTTCATCGGCTCCTGCACGAACAGCCGCATCGGTGACCTGCGCGTCGCCGCGGAGGTCGTCAAGGGCCGCAAGGTTGCCTCGAGCGTTCACGCGATGGTCGTGCCGGGCTCGGCCCAGGTCAAGGCGCAGGCCGAGCGCGAGGGCCTGGACGAGATCTTTCGCGCGGCCGGCTTCGACTGGCGCGGCGCGGGCTGCTCGATGTGCCTGGGCATGAACCCCGACACGCTCGCCCCCGGCGAGCGCTGCGCGTCGACGTCCAACCGCAACTTCGAGGGCCGTCAGGGCCGCGGCGGGCGGACCCACCTCGTCTCGCCCGAGATGGCGGCCGCGGCGGCGATCCAGGGCCGCTTCGTCGACATCCGCGACTGGAGCTAGGAGACCATTCCCATGGAGCCGATCTCAGTGATCAGCGGACCGCTCAGCGTCCTCGACCGCGCCGACGTCGATACCGACCAGATCATGCCCAAGCAGTTCCTCAAGCGCGTCGAGCGCACGGGCTTCGGCGAGTTCCTCTTCTACGACTGGGCCAAGGAGCCCGGCTGGGAGCTGCCGCGCAACCCGATCCTCGTCGCAGGGCGCAACTTCGGCTGCGGCTCCAGCCGCGAGCACGCGCCCTGGGGCCTTGAGGACTACGGCTTCAAGGCGATCGTCGCGCCGTCGTTCGCTGACATCTTCGCGTCGAACTGCACGAAGGTCGGGCTGCTGCCGATCGCGCTGGCCGAGGACGAGGTGCGCGCGCTCATGCGGGCCGGCGAGGCCGAGATCGACCTCGACGCGCAGGAGGTGCGCTTCGACGGCGCCGTCGCGTCCTTCGAGATCGACCCCGCGACGAAGCACCGGCTGCTCAACGGCCTCGACGACATCGCGATGACGCTCGAGCGCGACGACGCGATCACCGCCTACGAGGCCGAGCGCGAGCGCGGCGGCCCTGTCACGACCGCGCTGTGACCGCGCGTCATCGCTCGCCCGCGGCATGCGCTGAGCCCCGACGCTGCCTGTCGCGATGAGCGCGCCGGCCCGCGACTGGAACGCCGACGCCTACCACCGGGTGTCGGGCCCGCAGGTCGCGATGGCCGCGGCGGTGCTCGATCGCCTCGAGCTGCGCGGCGACGAGACGGTGCTCGACGCCGGCTGCGGCTCGGGCCGCGTCACCCGGCTGCTGCTCGAGCGCCTGCCGTGCGGTCGCGTCATCGCCGTCGATGCGTCGGCGGAGATGGTCGCGCGGGCGCGCGCGGAGCTCGCCGGCACCCCCGCCGACGTCCGCCGGGCAGATCTCGTCGAGCTGCAACTACAGCCCGGCGAGCAGGTTGACGCGATCTTCTCCAACGCCGTGCTGCACTGGGTCGACGACCACGACGCCCTCTTCGCCCGCCTCGCGGCGGCGCTGCGACCGGGCGGGCGCATGAGCATCCAGTGCGGGGGAGAGGGCAACGTCGCGGCGCTGCACGCGACGGCGATCGCGGCCGCCGCCGACGCCGGTCTCGCCGACCGCTTCGAGGGCTGGCCGCGGCCCTGGAACTTCGCCGGCCCCGAGCAGACCGAGCGGCGCCTGCGCGCCGCGGGCTTCGACGACGTGCGCTGCTGGCTGCAGCCGTGGCCGGTCGAGTCCGAGGAGCCGCGCGCCTATCTCGAGACGGTCTGCCTGGGCCCGCACCTCGAGCGCCTCGCGCCCGGCGAGCACGAACGCTTCCTCGATGCCGTCATGGCCCGCCTCGGGGAGCACCCGACGATCGACTACGTTCGCCTGAACATCGTCGCCCGGCGCTGTACAGTCGACCTGTGACGTCCGAGGCGCCGCAACGTCTCATGACTGCGGAGCAACTGCTCGATTACACGCACGAGCCGTATCGGCAGGAGCTCGTCGAAGGCAGGCTCTACGAGATGGAGCCGCCGGGGGCAGAGCACGGTCGGGTCGCGATGCAGATCGCGATGCTGCTCGCGCACGCCGTCGACGAGTCAGGCCTCGGAATCGTGTTCGCCAGCGAGGTCGGCTTTCAGCTGGCGTCGGACCCCGACACGGTCCGAGCCCCCGACGTGGCCTTCATCGCGGCCGATCGCGTGCCCGAGACAGGCATCCCGCGTGGCTACTGGCCGGGGCCGCCCGACCTCGCGATCGAGGTCGTATCTCCGAGCGATCGCCACTCGAAGGTCGAGGGCAAGGCGCTGGACTGGCTCGCAGCCGGCACGCGCGCGGTCGTGGTCGTCGATCCGCCGCTGCGGACGGCCACCGTGTACCGCTCGCGACACGACATCCGCATCATCTCAGCCGACGAGCCGCTCGAGCTCGACGACGTCGTCGCCGGCTGGTCGCCGCTCGTCGGCGCGTTCTTCGCCTGACGTCTAGCCTCCCGCGCCATGCCCACGATCGTCACCCTGCCCGGGGACGGGATCGGCCCTGAGATCATGGCCCCCGCGCTCGAGCTGCTGCGCACCGTCAGCGAGGACTTCTCCTTCGACGAGCACCTCTTCGGCGGTGCCGCCATCGACATCCACGGGACCGCGCTCACCGACGAGACGCTCGTGGCCTGCAAGGGCGCCGACGCGGTCCTGCTCGCCGCCGTCGGCGGGCCGAGATGGGATACGACCGACCCCGATGCTCCGCGCCCCGAGCAGGGCCTGCTCGGTCTGCGCAAGGGCCTGGGCCTCTTCGCGAACCTGCGCCCCGTGCGCCCGCTCCCGGCGCTCTACGACGCAAGCCCGCTCAAGCGCGAGCGCATCGAGGGCACCGACCTGCTCGTCGTACGCGAGCTCACCGGCGGGATCTACTTCGGAGCCAAGACGCGGACGGCGACGAGCGCCAGCGACCTCTGCGAGTACAGCGTCGCGGAGGTGGAGCGGATCGCGCGCACCGCCTTCGAGGCCGCGCGCACGCGCCGCAATCATGTGACGAGCGTCGACAAGGCCAACGTCCTGGAGACCTCGCGGCAGTGGCGCGAGGTCGTCCATCGCATCCACGCCGACGAGTACGCCGACGTCGCGCTCGTCGACGTCCTCGTCGACAACGCGGCGATGCAGCTCCTCGCCCGCCCCGCCGACTTCGACGTCATCGTCACCGAGAACCTCTTCGGCGACATCCTCAGCGACGAGGCCGCGATGATCACCGGCTCGATCGGGATGCTGCCGAGCGCGAGCCTCGGCGCGGCGGACGAACCCGGGCTCTTCGAGCCGGTCCACGGCTCGGCGCCGGACATCGCCGGGCTCGGCATCGCCAACCCGCTCGCGATGTTCCTGTCCGTCGCGCTCATGCTGCGACATGGACTGGGTTGGGAATCGGAGGCCGCCGCCGTAGAATCGGCCGTGGACCGCGCGCTTGACGGTGGTCTGCGCACCCGCGACCTGGGCGGCGCCGCCACGACAGCCGAGGCGACCCGGGCCGTTGTCGACAACCTCTAGGAGCTCTCAGTGAAGCAAGCGGACCTCATCTGGATGAACGGGGAGTTCGTCGCCTGGGAGGACGCGAAGATCCACGTGCTCACACACGGGCTGCACTACGGCACGGGCGTCTTCGAGGGCATGCGCTGCTACGACACGGAGATCGGTTCCGCGGTCTTCCGCCACCGCGACCACCTGCAGCGCCTGCGCCGCTCCGCCGAGCTCTATTACATGCCGATGCCCTTCGACGTCGAGGCGCTGCGCGCCGCGACACACGAGCTCATCGGACGCAACGGGCTGCGCTCCTGCTACATCCGCCCGATCATGTACCGCGGCTACGGCCAGATGGGCCTGAACCCGCTCGAGGCCCCGGTCGACGTCGCGATCGCCGTCTGGGAATGGGGCGCCTACCTCGGCGAGGAGGGCAAGCGCAGCGGTATCCGCGCGAAGGTCTCCAGCTGGCGGCGCATCAGCCCCGAGTCGCTCATCCCGAGCGCGAAGGCCTCCGGGCAGTACCTCAACAGCGTGCTGGCGAAGATCGAGTCCCAGAAGGCCGGGTACGAGGAGGCGATCCTGCTCGACGACCACGGGCGCGTCTGCGAGGGCACGGGGGAGAACATCTTCGTCGTCTGGGAGGGCCGGATCGTCACGCCGCCGGCGGCCTCCTCGATCCTCGACGGCATCACGCGCAAGTCGGCGATCCGGATCGCGCGCGACCTCGGCGTCGAGGTCATCGAGCGCGACATCGCGCGCGCTGAGCTCTATCTCGCCGACGAGGTCTTCATGACGGGCACGGCCGCCGAGCTCGTGCCCGTGCGCGAGATCGACGACCACACGATCGGGGGCGGCACGCCGGGCACGATCACGCGGGCGGTGCAGGCGGCGTTCGAGGACGCCTTGATGGGCCGCAGCGAGCGCTACCGGGAGTGGCTGGACCCCGTGCCGGCGCGCGCCGAGGCGAAGGTGGCATGACCTGCGTCGAGCCGGAAGGCGGGCGCTCGCGATGACAGCGCGCCATTGCTCGACCGTGGCGGGCGTCGAGCCGGAAGGCGGGCGCTCGCGATGAGCGCCGGGCGGCGAATTCCGTAGGCGGCCTGACGCGCACGCGCGCGTCCTGGTCGCCTGGCCCAGGAACCTCGCCCCCGACCTCGAAAGGACCCCCGACCTCATGACACAGATCGAGCTCTACGACGCCACGCTTCGCGACGGCATGGGCGGCGGCGGCATGTCGCTCACCGCCGCGGAGAAGGTGCGCCTCGTCCACCGCCTCGACGACCTCGGCGTGCATCTCGTCGAGGCCGGCTTCCCCGCCTCCAACCCGAAGGAGGCCGAGCTCTTCGCGCTGCTCGAGGACGAGCCGATGGCCTACGCGACGATCGCCGCCTTCGGCATGACCCGCCGCCGTGGCGTCGCGGCCGACCAGGACGCGGGCCTGCGCGTGCTCGCCGACTGCTTCGCCCCCGTGTGCACGCTCGTCGGCAAGACGTGGACGCTGCACGTCGAGAAGGTCGTACGCGTCTCGCGCGAGGAGAACCTCGCGATGATCGCCGAGTCGGTCGCCTTCCTCGTCGCCCAGGGCAAGCGGGTGATCTTCGACGCCGAGCACCTCTTCGACGGCCTGCGAGCGGATCGCGCGTACGCGCTGCGGTGCCTGCGCGCGGCCGCCGACGCGGGTGCCGAGCGCGTCGTCCTGTGCGACACGAACGGGCCGTCGCTGCCCAGCCAGGTCGCGCGCGCGGTCACCGACATCTCGCAGGCGCTGCCGGACGTCCCGCTCGGCATCCACTGCCACGACGACGGCGGCTGTGCGGTCGCCAACAGCCTCGTGGCCGTCGAGGCCGGCGCGACCCAGGTGCAGGGCACGATGAACGGCATCGGCGAGCGGACCGGCAACGCGAACCTCATCACGATCATCGCGAACCTCCAGCTCAAGCTCGGGCATCGCGTCGTCTCCGACGAGCAGCTGCGCCTGCTGACCGAGACCGCGCATTTCGCCGACGAGCTGCTCAACCGCCAGCCCGACGCCGCCCAGCCGTACGTCGGCAAGAACGCCTTCGCGCACAAGGCGGGCCTGCACGTGGCCGGCATCCGCGCCGACGCGACGACGTTCGAGCACATCGATCCGGCACTCGTCGGCAACCGCAACGAGCTGCTCATCTCGGAGCTTTCAGGCAAGGGCACCGTCACCGACAAGGCCGAGCGCGCGGGGCTGGACCTCGACGATGCGACGACGGCGCGCGCGCTGGAGCGGATGAAGGCCCTCGAGCACACCGGCTACCAGTTCGAGGCCGCCGACGGCTCGTTCGAGCTGCTCCTGCGCAAGGAGTCCGGCGACTACGAACCGCTCTTCCGGCTGGAGTCCTGGCGCGTCATCGTCGAGCAGCGCGCCGACGGCAAGGTCGAGACCGAGGCGACGATCAAGATCTGGGTCGACGGTGAGCGCTACGTCAAGACGGCCGAGGGCAACGGCCCGGTCAACGCGCTCGATGCCGCGCTGCGGGCCGTGTTCACCGAGACGCACCCGCACCTCGCCGACATCTGGCTGTCGAACTTCAAGGTCCGCATCCTCGACGAGACGAAGGGCTCGGACGCGAGCATCAGAGTCCTCATCGAGGCGACCGACGGGGTCGACACATGGGGCTCGATCGGCGTCTCGACGAACCTCATCGAAGCGTCGTGGATGGCGCTTGTCGACTCGCTCGAATACGCCGAGCAGCCCAGTCGCCTGCGGGGGGCGACAGCCCCATGAGCGTCCGCGTGGAAGAGGTGCCGCTCGCGCGGCCGGTGCTCGGCGAGGCCGAGGAGCAGGCTGTGATCGAGGTCCTGCGCTCGCGCCAGCTCTCGCTCGGACCGCGCGTTCCCGCCTTCGAGCGGGCCTTCGCGGCGCGCCTCGGCGTCGCTCACGCCTGCGCGGTCTCCAGCGGGACCGCCGGCCTGCACCTCGCGCTGCGCGCCGCCGGCGTGCGCGACGGCGACGAGGTCGTGACGTCGCCGTTCTCGTTCGTCGCCAGCGCCAACGCGATCGTCTTCGAGCGCGCGCGGCCGGTCTTCGCCGACATCGACCCGCGCACGCTGAACCTCGATCCCGCGGCGGCTGCGGCCGCGGTCACCGATCGCACGACGGCGCTCCTGCCCGTCCACATCTTCGGCTATCCCGCCGACCTGCCGGCCTTCGAGCGCCTCGGCCTGCCGATCGTCGAGGACGCCTGCGAGGCGCTCGGCGCCGTCCATGCCGACGGCACGCCCGTCGGCGCCCGCGGCCACGGCGCGGTCTTCGGCTTCTACGCCAACAAGCAGCTCACGACCGGCGAGGGCGGCATGGTGACGACCGGCGACAGCGCAGTCAAGGAGCGCATCGACTCCGAGCGCAACCAGGGCCGCGCGCCCGACATGAGCTGGCTCGACCACGATCGCCTCGGCTTCAACTATCGCCTGAGCGACATCGCGTGCGCGATCGGGCTCGTCCAGCTCGGACACCTGGACGACATGCTCGCCGGCCGCGCCCGTGCCGCCGCGGCCTACCGCGCCGCGCTCGCGGGGATCGAGGGGCTCGAGCTGCCCTGCGAGGACGCCGGCGACCGGCGCGGCTGGTTCGTCTTCGTCGTCCAGCTCCCCCGCGGCACCGACCGCGACGACACGATCCGCGCGCTGCGCGAGCGCGGCGTGCAGTCCAAGCCGTACCTGCCGGCGATCCACCTCATGACGTACTACCGCGAGGTCTTCGGCCACCGCCCGGGCGAGTTCCCCGTCTGCGAGGACGTCGCCGCGCGCTCGATGGCGCTGCCGTTCTTCCCCGAGCTCACCGACGGGCAGGTCGAGCGCGTGGCCGCCGCGCTGCGGGACGTGCTCGGTCGAGTCTAGTTCGCGCGAGCGGGTGAACCAGCTGATCGTGGCGCCTATGCAGCGGCATGGGCAGCAATTTCGCCAGACGTGAGATTGGACCCGCCGCGTCTAGACTCGCCCGTCGTGTCGCGCTTCTCCGAGCCCCAGGACCCCGTCTTTCAGCGCCTCAATGCCTCGCTGGCGTTTGACCGGCGGCTGTGGCCGTACGACATCACGCAGTCGCGCGCGCACGCGCGCATGCTCGCCGCGCAGCGGATCATCGGCGACGCCGACCGCGATGCCCTGCTGGAGGCGCTCGACGCGGTGGAGGCCGAGCTCGTCGCGGGTGCGTTCCCGTTCGCCGACGACGACGAGGACATCCACATGGCCGTCGAGCGTCGCGTGACCGAGATCGCCGGCCGGGTCGGAGGCAGGCTGCACACCGCCCGCTCGCGCAACGACCAGGTCGCGACCGACGTCGTGCTGTTCACGCGCGACGCCGCGGGCCATGCGACACGCGCGATCGACGCGCTGGCGGCCGCGCTGCTCGATGCCGCCGAGCGGCACCTCGACTGGCCGCTGCCCGGATACACGCATCTGCAGCGCGCCCAGCCGGTCTACCTCTCCCACCACCTGCTCGCGTACGTCTGGATGCTGCTGCGCGACCGCGAGCGCTTCGTCTTCGCCGAATCCCAGACGTCGGCGCTGCCGCTCGGCGCCGGCGCGCTGGCGGGCGTGAACTTCGACACCGACCGTGCCGCCGTCGCCGGCGAGCTCGGCTTCGAACGCGTCGTGCCGAACTCGATCGACGCGGTCTCCAACCGCGACTTCGTGCTCGACTACGTCTCCGCAGCAGCGACGTGCGCGACGCACCTCAGCCGCCTCGGAGCGGAGCTCGTGCTGTGGTCCAGCGAGGAGTTCGGCTTCGTGACGCTGTCCGACGCGTGGACGTCGGGCTCGTCGATCATGCCGCAGAAGAAGAATCCCGACGCGGCCGAGCTGCTGCGCGCGAAGGCGCCGCGCACGGTCGCGCACCTCAGCGCCCTGCACGGCGTCCTGCACGCGCTGCCGCTGACCTACAACAAGGACCTGCAGGAGGACAAGGAGCACCTCTTCGACACGGTCGACACGCTCGACGTGTGCCTCGCCGCGGCGACGGGGATGATCCGCGGAGCGCGCTTCGACCGCGCGCGCATGTCGGCCGCGGCCTCCGACGACCTCATCGCCGCGACGGACGTGGCGGACCTGCTCGTCAAGCGCGGCGTCCCGTTCCGCGAGTGCCACGGGATCGTCGCCGGCCTCGTCCGGATCGCGGTCGATTCCGGCCGCACGCTCGGCGAGCTGACCGACGACGAGCTGACCGCGGCGTCGGAGCAGCTCGATCCGGCGGAGTTCCGCGCGCTGCTGACGCAGAGCTCGTGGCTGGAGTCGAAGGTCAGCGAGGGCGGCACGGCGCTCGCGCGCGTGCGCGAGCAGCTCGAGCTCGCCCGTGCGGCCCTGGCGTGAGCAGCGCTCGAACCGATACCGAGCGGCACCTGCGCGCGCTCGAGCTGCCGGTCGTCGCGGCGGCCGAGGCCCTCGTCGGCTGCACGATGACCCACGGCGCGACGAGCGGCGTCATCGTCGAGGCCGAGGCCTACCACGAACACGAGCCGGCCTGCCACGCGTTCGCCGGCCTCACGGACCGCACCTGGCCGCTCTTCGCAGCGCCGGGGATCGCCTACGTCTACCGCTCGTACGGCATCCACGCGCTGCTGAACGTCGTCGTCGAGCCCGAGGACGTCGGCGCGGCGGTCCTCATCCGCGCGCTCGAGCCGCTGACGGGGGAGGACCTCATGCGTGCCCGCCGCGGACGCGATCGCGCAACCGAGCTGTGCTCGGGTCCGGGCAAGCTCACGCAGGCGCTCGGCATCGAACTCGATCTCAACGCCACATCGCTGCTGGACGGGCCGATCCGCCTCGGCCCGCCGCCTCCCGAGCGGCCGCTGCCACGGGTGGTCGCCGGCGGCCGCATCGGGATCACGCGCGCCGTCGAGCTGCCATGGCGCTTCTGCGCCGCGGGCAGCAGGCACGTGTCGCGGCCGTGGCCCGCGGGCCTGCTCGCATCCTGACCGCCTGGCGCTCAGGGGGGCGTCGGCGTGGCCCCGCCGGACTCGCCCACGGGCGCCGGTGGAGCGGGCGCCGGCGCCCCAGGAGCCGGAGCGGGATCCGGGGCCGGAGTGGGCGCCGCCGGGGGAGCGGGAGCGGGCGCCGCCGGCTCGCCACCCGTGGTGTCGTCCGTAGGCGCGCCGTGGTCGGCACCGGGTCGGGCGGCACCGTCATGTCGACCGGGCGCCGTGCCCTCGTCCGGCGCGGGATCCGTCGGCGCCGCCGCCTTGGCCGTGGGATCCTTCGCGAGGCCGGCCTCGATGCAGCGCTTGGACGGAGGGTCCTTGGGCTTGCTCGCCGCCTGCGCCCTCGCGCACTCGCGCTCGAGGCGCCGCTGGTCGGTCTCGATGGCGGCCAGCATGAAGTCGTGCCAGATCTGGGCCGGGAACGTGCCGCCCACCACCGGCTCTCCGCGGTACTCGGTGCGCATCGGCCGCAGCTCGTTGGGGTAGCCGACCCAGACGGCGACGGTGAGCTTGTCCGTCGCGCCGACGAACCACGCGTCCCCGTAGTTCTCGGTCGTGCCCGTCTTGCCCCACGCGCGCACCGTGCCGAGGTTCGCGACGCGGGCGGTGCCGGCCTTGAGGACCGACTCGAGGATGCCTGTCGTCGTCTGCGCCACGTCCTTGGGCAGGACGCGCCGGCGCCGGGGATCGTTGCGGTCGCGGACGCGGTCGCGGTTGTTGCGCAGCGTGATCTTGCGGATCCCCACCGGTCCGCGCGCGCCCGCCCCGAGCGAGCCCGTGACGAGCAGGCCGCCGGTCGCGAACGTCTGGTAGGCGTGAGCGAGATCGAGCGGCGTGACCCCGTGCCTGAGACCGCCGAGCGTGATCGCGTAGTTGCTCGACACGGGCGTGCGGATGCCCATTCGCTCGGCTGTTCGTGCGATCCGGTTCGTCCCCGCCTTGATGCCGACCTGGGCGTAGACGGAGTTGTCCGAGAACGTCGTCGCCCGGGTGAGCGTGCTCATGCCGGAGTAGTTGTCCTCGTAGTTGTTCACCGTGAACTTCTCGGTGCTGCCGGGAACCTCGATGACCTGCCGGCGCGAGGTCCACGTCGAGTTGGGCGAGATGCCGCGGCGCAGCGCCGTGGCGAGCACGAACGGCTTGAACGCCGACCCGGGCTGGCGCTGGCCCTGGGTCGCGAGGTTGAACGGCACCTTCGAGTAGTCGTTGCCACCGACCATCGCGCGGATCTCGCCCGAGTCGTTGTCGATCGCCACGAGCGCCGCCTGCGGACCCGCGGGGTTGCCGAGCCAGCGGGCGATCGCGAGCTGGGCGCTGCGCTGCAGGCCGAGGTCGAGCGTCGTCTGCACGCGCAGGCCGCCGAGGAGCGCCTCGCGGGGGCCGAAGCGGTCGACGACCTGCTGGCTCACCCAGCTCGTGAAGTACGCGACGGACTTGTTCGCAGCCTGCACCGTCGGCGGCCTGATCGTCGCGCTCGGCGGCGCGCGCTCGGCCAGTCCGCGCGCGTGCTCGGCGGGCGTCAGGTACCCCTGCTCGAGCATCTTGTCGAGCACGAGGTTGCGCCGGCGCGTCGCCGCGGCGTGGTTGGCGACCGGATCGTAGGCGGTCGGCGAGGCGACGAGTCCCGCCAGCAGCGCGGCCTCGTACGGCTTGAGCTCGCTCGCGCAGCGGCGCTCCGGCCTGCCGCAGCCGCGGTGGTCGACGTCGTCGCCGAAGTACGTCCGCGCCGCGGACTCGATCCCGTACGCGCCGTTGCCGAAGTAGATCGAGTTGAGGTACTCGGTGAGGATCTTGTCCTTGGACCACTTGCGCGTGAGGTGGTAGGCCAGCGCGGCCTCGCGCACCTTCTCGAGCAGCGTGCGCCGGTCCTGCGCCCGCGTCGCGTTCTTGACGAACTGCTGCGTGATCGTCGAGCCGCCCTGCACCGCCCTGCCGCTCGTGACGTCCTGCCACAGCGCGCGCGTGATGCCGCGCACGTCGACGCCCTGGTTCTCGTAGAAGCGCTGGTCCTCGACCGCGATGATCGCGTGCTGCATCGCCGGCGCGATGTCCTTCGTCGGGATGATGATCCGCCCCTGGTCGGCGAGCGTCGCGAGGTAGCTGCCGTGCACGTCGGTCAGCAGGGAGTTCTGGGCGTGCCTGAACTCCGTGCGGTTCTCGAGCTGGGGCAGGTCCGAGGCGACCGCCATCATCATCCCGAAGGCCGTCGAGACGACGGCGAGCACCGACAGGCCGACGAGGATGAGCGCGAGCCGCAGGCGCTTCAGCCGCGGCCGGCCCAGCGGGGGGTCGGGGAGGACCATGATGTCGGGACGGTCGGAGACGCTCATGCTGGCGAAGGCAGGAACGGGCCGCATCCATGCGACGACGAACCCACGGCGCCGTGGATGACGACAGGCGACAACGACGCCACGGGCGGGGCGGACTCTAGCATTGGGCCCGTGACCGAATCCCCGGCCAGCCAGGCCGCCTTCCTGGCCCGCGATGTGGTCGACTGCCTCCCCGAGGGCGCCCTCCGGCGCAAGCTGGCCGAGGGCCGGCCGCTGCGCGTGAAGCTCGGCCTCGACCCGACCGCGCCGGACGTCCATCTCGGCCACACCGTCGTGCTGCGCAAGCTGCGCGAGTTCCAGGACCTGGGCCACATCGTGGTGCTCATCATCGGCGACTACACGGCGCGGGTCGGCGACCCCAGCGGGCGCTCGTCGACGCGCCCGGTGCTGTCGGGCGAGGAGATCGACGCCAACGCGCGCACGTATGTCGAGCAGGCGGCCACCGTGCTCGATCCCGACCGCATCGAGTTGCGCCACAACTCCGAGTGGCTCGACATGCGGATGGAGGAGCTCTTCGCGCTGACGCGCACGACGACCGTTGCCCAGCTGCTCGAGCGCGACGACTTCGCCAAGCGCTATGGCGCCCGCGAGCCGATCTCGATCCTGGAGCTGCTCTATCCGCTCATGCAGGCGTTCGACTCTGTCGCCGTCAAGGCGGACGTCGAGCTCGGCGGCACCGACCAGAAGTTCAACCTCCTCCTGGGCCGTGACGTCCAGCGCGCCTACGGCATCGCAGAGCAGGTTGCGCTGACGATGCCGATCCTCGCCGGCGTCGACGGCCGGCGCAAGATGTCCAAGTCGCTGGCCAACCACGTCGGGGTGCGTGACGCGCCGGAGGAGATGTACGGCAAGACGCTCAGCCTCCCGGACGACGCCATGCCGGGCTGGTACAGCCTCCTGCTCGGGGAGCCCGCGCCTGCCGATCTGTCGGCACGCGACGCCAAGCACGCCCTCGCCCGCCGGCTCGTCGAGCGCTTCCACTCGCCCGCGGCGGCGGATGGCGCAGCCGAGCACTTCGAGCGCGTGTTCGTCCAGCACGCGCTGCCCGAGGAGATCGAGGACGTGGAGTTCTCGGTCGCCGACGGCGTCGTGCATGTGCCGGCGCTCATCGCCGACGCGCTCGGGCGCACGCGCTCGGATGCGCGCCGGATGCTGGCACAGGGGGCCGTCAAGCTCGACGGCGACGCTCTGGGGCCGGAGGACCTCGATCTGGCCCCGGCGCGGCTGGACGGCGCGATCCTGCAGGTCGGCAAGCGCCAGTTCCGCCGGTTGCGCCGCCGCGGTTAGCGGGGCCTTTGCGCGTCGCCGGGACGGCGGCGGTCCATTGCTGCTGTGGGCGCGCGTGGTCGCGCCGGCCGATCTGGCTATACTGCGCCTGCGCCGGTCCCTGCCGCTCTGACGCGAGGCCTTCCACGGCCCCTTCGGAGCGCTATACTGGCCAGTCCTGTCTGCGGGGGGCTTCGGCCGCCCGCAAAATGCGCAGGTTCTGGGAGGAATCCCCTCCACGGGAGTGCGCCACGGTCTTTGAAAACTCAACAGCATGCGCACTTGGATCGCCACCTAGCGATCCGGTGTGCGTCCAGGTTCGATCCCTCGCGCCCAGCCGGGCGGCGAGGGACCTGAGAATGAACCCGTCATAGATCGCGGCGCCGCGTGTACTTCGGTGCCGCACATGGTCATGACAGCTCTACGTGACGAAGGGCCGTACCTTCGGGTGCCAGCCCTTCAGCAGTTCTTCACGGAGAGTTTGATCCTGGCTCAGGACGAACGCTGGCGGCGTGCTTAACACATGCAAGTGGAGCGACGAACCGGGGCTTGCCCCGGGGCAGAGCCGCGAACGGGTGAGTAACACGTG
>JBPCJA010000038.1:0-7090 GCA_051005755.1 Solirubrobacteraceae bacterium | reverse complement strand
GGACGGGGTCGGCCGGCGCGCGCTGTTCCTGCAGGACGCCTACATCCACACCGTCGTCAACAACCCGATCGGGGCGCCCGACCTGTCGACGTACAAGCTCGGCACGGCCGGCAACGACATCGGCCTGATCCTCGGCGACGGCATCGACGCGCTCACGGGTCGGGTCGGGCCGCTGCCGGCGAGCTACCCGGTGAAGGTCTTCGCGCGCGACCGCGACACCGGCCGCGGGTTCGGGGTCACGACGCTGATCGCCGACGAGGCTGACGTAGGGCGACCGACGGGTCCGTCGATCCTCGGTGTCGTCGGCTCGGCGGCCGCGGGCGAGGCGGCCGCGCGCGTCATGCGCGGCGCGCCCGCGCGCCAGAGCGGCGAGATGTGCGTGAAGATCACCCTGCGCGAGCGCAAGAAGCCGATCCGTTTCTGCGAGCGCTACGCGGTCGAGGGCACCGTGCCCAACGCGCTCGCCGGCGGGCTCGCGACGGACTTCGCCCAGGCCGCCCAGCTGCTCGACGAGTACGTCTTCGGCACGCTGCACGTGACGGGCGTCGAGATCGGCCTGCGCCTGCGCCGCGGGCTGCGCCAGGCCTACCTCACCGACGTCAGCGGCCCGAGCAGCGTTCGGCGCGGGCAGCGCATCAAGCTGCGCCTGAAGCTGCGGCGCACGGTCAGCGGCGTGAGCTTCACCCGCACGATCCGCGTGCGCGTCCCGAGCGACCTCGATCCGGGTCCGCGAACGATCAAGCTCGCCGGCGTCGAGGCCGACAGCGGCTCGGATCCCGACGACGAGGGCGAGCTGACGTTCATGTTCGAGGACGAGGCGGAGGTCGACTCGCCGCCGGAGTCGATCGACGAGGTCGCCGACGCGATCGAGGAGCTCGAGCGCTACGACGGCGTGACGGCGACGATCGGCGGCCGCGACAGCGAGGCGTACCGCGATCCGAACCTGCGCATCAGCGGCCAGGCGCGGCACGAGGTGGAGGTCCGCCGCTGACGGCCAACGGATCCTCGGCGGCCGCTCAGGCGGAAGTCGACAGAGCTAGGACAGGCGGTTTTCGATGCCCAGCGGGGCGGCCTGCGCCGTGGCGCCGACCGGAGCCTCGGCGGGCGCGTCGTCCGGAGCGGCGACGCCGAGCGCCGCGGCGAGCTCGCCGGACTCGTACATCTCCGTGACGATGTCGCAACCGCCGACAAGCTCGCCCTTCGCGAACAGCTGCGGAATCGTCGGCCACTTCGAGATCGCCGACAGCTCCTGGCGGATGCGGGGGTCGGGAAGGACGTCGACCGCCGCGAAGGGTGTCTCGAGCGCCTCGAGCATCGCGACCGTGCGGGCCGAGAAGCCGCATGCGGGCTGCGCGGGCGAGCCCTTCATGAAGAGGATGACGTCGTTGTCGGCGATCGCCGAGGCGATCGCGGTGCGGATTTCGTTGTCGCTCATTGGACCTCCGTCTTGAGTGCGAGTGCGTGGATCGAGCCGCCGAGCTCACCGTCGAACTGGTCCATCACGAGGCGATGCTGGGCGATGCGGCTGAGGCCCGCGAAGGCACTCGCGCGGACGGTCGCACTGAAGTGGACGTCGTCGGCGCTCTGCACCTCGGCGACCGCGCCGGGAATGGCTGCCTCGATCCGGGTCTTGACCTCGTCTGCGGTCGGCATGTGGCACAGCGTAGCGACCGTCGCCGGCCGGCTCCGAAATCGTCCAGCCCGCGTCGTGGTGTCGCTACACTTCGTGAAGTATTGGCGTCATGCTGGAAACCACGTTGGGAGATCCCGAATGATCACGATCACGGACAAGGGTGCTGACAAGGTCCACGAGTTCCTGAACTCCCAGGGCGCCGACGTGTCTTCTGCCGGTCTGCGCGTGGGCGTCAAGGGCGGCGGCTGCTCGGGCTTTCAGTACAACCTCGCCTTCGACGAGAAGCGCGACGGCGACGAGGTCTTCGAGTTCGCGGGCCTGAAGGTGTTCGTCGACCAGCCGAGCCTGCCGTACGTGCGCGGGTCGGTCATCGACTACGTCGAGTCGCTGCAGGGCGCCGGCTTCCAGGTCAACAACCCGAACGTCGTCGCGGCCTGCGGCTGCGGCTCCTCGTTCCGGGTCGCAGACGAAGAGGAGTGCTCGGCGGTCTGACGCTCAGGGCTGTCCCTCGGCAGCGCCGGGGACGCCCGTGTTCGTCGAGTACTTCGGCTGGATCTTCATCTCCGGCCGGAAGGAGTGGACCGCCTGCGCGACGGCGATCGCGGACTCCGCGAAGCCGGTCGCGATGAGCTTGAGCTTGCCGTCGAAGGTCGTGATGTCGCCGCAGGCCCAGACGGCCGGCAGGTTCGTCTTCATGAGCGAGTCGACGACGATCGCGCCCTTGGAGATCTCCAGTCCCCAATCCTTCAGCGGCCCGAGCGCGGTCTTGAAGCCGAGCTGCAGGAGGATCGTGTCGACCTCGATCTCGATCTCGCGCGACTCGTCCTCGGAGTGGAAGAGCCGCACCCGCTCGATCGCGCCGTTGCCGATGACCTCGCGGACCTGGAACGGGACGTGCAGGTCGACGTGCCCCTCGTCGGCCGCCGCCATGACCTGGTTGACCGTCAGCTCGTGCGCGCGGAAGCCCTCGCGGCGGTGGCACAGCGCGACCGACTCCGCGGTGTGCATGAGGTTGATGACCCAGTCGCAGGCCGAGTCGCCGCCGCCGATGACGAGCACCTTCTTGCCGGCGAACTCGGACTTCGAGCCGACGAGGTAGTGCGCGCCGCGGCCCTCCCAGGGCGTCAGGTCGTAGCCGGGCAGCTTCTTGGGCTCGAACGCACCGTGTCCTCCGGCGATGATGACCGTCCGGCTGCGCAGCTCGGGATGGTCGGGGTTGTTCGTGCGCAGGACGACGATGTCGTCCTCCCAGTCGATCGCCTCGATCGTCGTATCGAGGTGCACGGGCACGTCGAACTGCTCGAGCGTCTGGCGGCGCAGCGACTCGACGAGGTCCTTCGCGAGGACCTTCGGGTGGCCGGGCACGTCGAAGATCCACTTCTCGGGATACAGCGCGGTGAGCTGGCCCCCGATCTGCGGCAGCGAATCGACGATCCGCGACGACGCCTCGCGCATGCCGGCCCAGAACGCCGTCGACAGCCCGACGGGGCCGGCGCCGATGACGGTGATGTCGCGGATCTCGCCGGGGTGCTCGCTCATCAGGCGATCTCCGCCGCGATCGGCACGCCGTCGAGGGCCGACAGCGCGCGCTCGACCGAGGTGTTGATGCACGTGAAGGTCGGCGTGTCGCGCAGCGTGTAGAGCGAGGACTCGGTCGTGCGCAGCCGCTGGACGAGGTCCAGGAACGAGCCGGGATCGTCGGTCTCGAAGGCGACGACGAACTCCTGGTCGTCGAGGCCGAAGGAGTAGGACGTGTTGAGGTCGATCTCCGGGTACTCGCGGCCCATCTTGATGTGCTCCTGCATGATCCTGTGGCGCTCCTGAGGGTCGAGCGCGTACCACGCCCGCGTCTTCACGAACGGATAGACGAAGAGGTACTTCGCGTGTGCGGGGCGAACCTCCAGGCGTGACTCCTCGGAGTACTCCGAGACCTTCGTCATCGCCAGGTACGAATACGGGACCTGAGACCACTTCATGAGCCCGCTCTGCGCGAGCACGACGTGGAACTCGTGGATGCGCTCGAGGTTCTGCGCCTGCGCGAGCAGCATGAGATCGGTGTCGCCGCGCGTCCCGACGGTCGAGAATGCCCGCAGCAGGTGGCCGTCGGAGAAGTCCGAGCAGGCGGCGAGGAACTCGCGCTTGTGCCTCTCGCGCACGTCGTCGTCCAGGCGCCGCCAGGCGGGATCGAGCTTGAGGAAGGTGTACTTCACGAAGTGACGTGTCGGCACGATGAGACAGGATAGAGCGGGCGATGGCCATCCTTCGGAAGGTCCCGTCGTTCACGGCCGCCGTCGCGGTGCTCCTGCTCGCCCTCGGCGGGGCGGCGCCGGCGCGCGCCCAGCAGCCGCGCGCCGTCCTCGCCTTCCTGCCCAGCGGCGGCGACGACAATCCCAAGCCGGTGCTCGACCGCCTCGACGCGCGCCCGCAGCTCGCGCTCGGGCTCGTCAGCGCGACGCAGGCCCGCTATTCGCCCGAGCAGGCCGTGCTCGACCTCTCGGCCGGCTCGCGCACGTCGGCGGCCGTCTACGACCCGCGCGACCCGCCCGACCTCGAGCTCGTCGTCGGCGGTGACCGCAGCGGCTTCATCTTCGGCTGGAGCAAGGCGCTGGAGCGCGCCGACACCGCGCTGGCCGAGATCACCCCCGGCCTGCTCGCCAGCAGGATCCCCGGGGGTGCCGCCTACGCCGGCGTGACCGGACGAACCAACCTCGAGGCGGTGGTCGCCGCCGACCGCGCGGGCGACGTCGCCCGCGTATCGCTCGGGCCGGCCGCCGACCTCCCCGCGCGCGTGACGCGGCTGCTGCGCCGCCACCGCTTCGTCGTCGCCGGGCTGCCGACCGCCGCCAAGGGCGACGCCGCCCTCGACGCGCTGCTGCGCGACCGCCGTCCCGGCGATCTGCTCGTCGTCATGCAGACGCCGCCGCGGGCGCGCGTCCCCCAGCTCCTGCCGGCCGGCGCCGTCGGCGTCCCGGGCGGGAACGGCTCGCTGACCTCGCCCACGACGCGCCTGCCGGGGATCGTCGCCGGCATCGACATCCCCGTGACGGTCCTGCACAAGCTCGGCCTGTCGATTCCGGACGGGGTCAAGGGACAGCCGATTCGCGCCGAGGGCGTGCGCGACGCCGCCGCGCTGAAGACCGTCGAGGCGCGTCTGCGCGTCGTCAGCGGGCGGCGCACGCCGGCGCTCGGGGCGTTGCTGTTCGGATGGCTGGCGCTGACGCTCGCGCTGGGGTTCGCCGCCGATCGGCGCGGCGTGCGGGCGGCGCTGCGGATCGGCGCGCTGGCGATGCTCTGGGTGCTGCCGATGCTCCTGCTGACCGGGTGGCTCGCGCCGGGGCGCCCGGCGGAGATCGCGATCATCGGCACCGGCGCCTTCGGCCTGGGCGCGCTCACCGATCGGCTCGTGCGCTGGCCGCGCGGCCCGCTCGTGCCGGCGGCGGTCGCCGTCGTCTCGTACGCGATCGACCTGGCCGCGGGCTCGCCGCTCATCATCCGCTCGCTCCTGGGCGTCAACCCGCGGTCCGGGTCGCGCTTCTACGGCCTCGGCAACGAGCTCGAGGCGACGCTCGCGGTGCTGCTGCTGCTCGGGCTCGGCGCGCTGCTGTGGGGCCGGCGTCGCTCGCGCGCCACCGCGGCCGTCTTCGCCGTGGCGGGGCTGGTCCTTGGCATCTTCACCGGCGCCGCTCAGCTCGGCGCCGACGTCGGCGGGGTCATCACCGTCGGCGCCGGGGTCGCCGCCGCGACGCTGCTCATGCTGCCGGGACGCCCGTCGCCGCGCCGCCTGGCGCTCGCGGCGCTCGTCCCGGTGGCGGCGCTGGCCGCGCTCGCGGCGCTCGAGCTTGCGACCGGCGGCAACGGCCACTTCACGCGCACGATCCTCCACGCCGACAGCGCCGGCTCGCTGTGGGACGTCGTCGTGCGTCGCTACACGCTGGCCTTCAACGTCTTCGCGCTCGGCGCGATGCCGTTCGTCACGGTCGTCGCGGCGCTCGCGGTCGCCTACGCCTTGCGCTATCGCGATCGCATCTATGCGCCTCTGCTCGGATCGCCGGCCTGGCATGCGGCGCTCATCGGCGGCCTGACGGCGTCGATCGTCGGTGCGCTGACCAACGACTCCGGGCCGCTGCTGTTCGTCTTCGGCGTCTTCATGCTGGCCTGCGCGACGGCCTACGTGCGCGGCGCTCCCGCGCTCGACGCAGAGGGTTAGGATCCCGCAAATGCGCATCGCGCTGGTGTCCCCGTATTCGTGGACATATCCAGGGGGAGTGACGCGACACATCGAGGCACTCGCGGAGCAGTATCTGGCCGCGGGCCACGACGTGCGCGTGCTGTCCCCGGTCGATCCCGACGACCGGCCGGCCGTGCGCCTCCACCGCGGGGCGCGCCCATCCCAGCGCGCGCTGCCCGAGTACCTCGTCCCGCTCGGCCGGACGCTCGGCTTCCCGTCCAACGGCGCGATCTCCAACGTCGCCTATGGGGTGTCGACCCTCGTCGGGCTGCGCCGCGAGCTTGAGCGCGGCTACGACGTCGTGCACCTGCACGAGCCGGTCGCCCCGATCCCCGGCTGGGACTCCCTCATGACCGTCGACGCGCCGCTCGTCGCGACGTTCCACTGCTACTCGGAGAACGCCTTCTCCAACAACCTCGCGAACGTGCTCGGCGCGCGGCGGCGGCTGAATCGACTGCACGTGCGGATCGCCGTCTCGGAGGCCGCGGCCTGGACCGGGCGGCGCTTCTACGGTGGGACCTACCGGATCATCCCCAACGGCGTCGACGTCCCCGCGCATCCGCCCGCCTCACGCACGCCCGGCCCCGAGCGCGAGCCGCTGCGGATCGCCTTCGTCGGCCAGTCCGTCGAGCGCAAGGGCCTGCCGGTGCTCCTGCGCGCCTTCGAGGCGGTGCGGGAGCACCTGCCGGTGGCGCTGCACGTCGTGGGGGTCACGCCGGCGGAGCTCGCGCCGCTCATGCTCGACGACCGCGGCGTCGTCGCGCTGGGCAAGTGCAGCGACGCCGACAAGCTCGCCGTGCTCGAGCAGGCCGACGTCCTCTGCGCCCCCTCGCTCGGCGGGGAGAGCTTCGGCATGGTGCTGACCGAGGCCTTCGCGGCCGGCACGCCGGTCGTCGCCTCGGACATCGCCGGCTACCGCGACGTCGTGGACGACGGCGTCGACGGGCTGCTCGTGCCGCGCGGCGACGCGACGGCGCTCGCCGAGGCGCTGCGCGACCTTGCGCTGGACCCCGACCGCCTGGCCGCGCTCGCGCAGGCGGCGCGCTGCTCGGCCGAGCGCTACGCCTGGCCGCACGTCGCCGCCGAGGTGCTCGACGCCTACGGCGACGCGATCGCGCTGCACGCGGCGCCGGCGCCGGCGAGCGCCGCCGCCCGCGCGGCGCTGCGCCTGGGATTCGCGCCGGCCGACGGGGAGCGCGTGCCGGCTCGGAGGTTGCCGAACCTCGAGC
>JBPCJA010000037.1:0-18941 GCA_051005755.1 Solirubrobacteraceae bacterium | reverse complement strand
GTGCCCCGCGCAAGCGGGGCACCTCGTCGTCGTTTGAACAGGCAGTTTGGGTCGGCTACGGTCCCCCCCGTCGGGTTCCGGGGCTGTTGCTCTCCGGGATTGAATCCACTACCTGGGAGGCGTCATGGTCCCAAGCTCGTTGCTCACCGAGTTGGCGCTGATCTTGGTGATCATCTTGATCATCGTGATCTAGCACCAGCTGAGGTCGAAGCCAGAACCCGGCAGGGTCCTCAGATGATCGAGGAACCTGCCGGCAATGGCGTCCTGCACGGCAAACACGCTGCCACGGCGCCGTCAGCCCATGAGCTCCGTCCCGATCCAGGCGATGAGGGCGACGATCGCGCACCCCGCCAGGAGCCCTGCCAGGAGGCGCGCGGGCGGCGTCGAGGCCGGCCGCTCGTCGCTGACGAACTCGGCCTGCAGCAGCACGTCGCGCGCCGCGGCGTAGCCGGACGCCGGCACCATGACGTCGCGCGGACCGGCGGCCAGCATGTCCGGCACGTCGAAGCCGCGCGTGCGCTGGAGGGTCGAGGGCACGCCCTCCTCCAGCAGCAGGCCCTGGATGAACTCCGCCTCGGCCTGGTTGTGGGCGCCGGCGGCTCGTACGAGGTCGCCCTCGGCGTACTGCGGCTTGATCTTGCGGGCGCGCTCGTGGCGCTCGGTGATCGCGCCGCCGACGCCGAGCGATCCGGCGTAGACGAGCGGCATGTTGCAGAGCCTGCAGAAACGCGCGTCGAGCGGGTGGGGCTCGGCGCAGCTGGGACACACGAGCGGCTGGGAACTGGAGGCCATCAGGTCACCTCGAGCTCGGCCTCCGAGATCGTGCCGCCGTCGATCCGGTAGGTACGGACCGTGGGCTCGGCGTCCTTGGCGATGCCGACGATGAGCCACTCGACGCCGGGCCACAGCTCGGCGAAGTTCACGTCCGTCTGCGAGGGATAGGGCTCCGACCGGGTGTGCGAGTGATAGATCGCGGCGAGCTCGTCGCCGTCGGCCTCGAAGCGGTCGATGAGGCGCATGAGCTGCGGGCCGTCGATCTCGAAGCGAAACGGGCTCGCCACGACGTTCTCGGTCGCATGGACCGTCGTCGCCGCCCCGTCACGAGCGGCGACGACGCCGCAACACTCGTTGGGCGCGTCGCGGACGGCATGCGCGACGATGTCGTCGAGCAGGGCACGGGCGATCCTCATTCGGGACAGGCTAGATGGATGACCGGTCGCGCGGGCCGCGCGACCGGACGGCTACGCGTTCAGGCGCTTGGAGTCGTCGCGGTCATCGTCGCGGGACATGTCCGAGAGCGAGTCCTTGAACTCGCGCATCCCCTTGCCGAGCGACTTACCGACCTCGGGGAGCTTCTTCGGCCCGAGCACGACCAGGGCGATGACGAGGACGACGATGAGCTCCATCGGTCCGATGTTGAATGGCATGTTCGAACGCTCCTAGTGCTGGGGTCGCCTCATGGTAGAGGCCGTCCTAGCCCTATACGTGCAGTAGCGCCAACGAGATGCGTTTGCGCGCTGTCGTCGGCGCTCCGGCGACGCGCGAACGAGCTCACGGATCGCGTCCGAGCACGACGTCTCTCCCAGGTAGCTAGCGCAAGCATGGCAGGGTATCCCGCAACAGCAGAATATGCTATCGTTTTTGTCTTACGCAACTTGCGTGCGGCAGAAGCCAGAAATGCCTCGGCCATCACCCATCGCCGACATAGGATTGCGCTCCGTGAGCCAGCGCGTCGCCGTCAGAGTCGGAGCGGGCGGCGCCACGCTGCGAGGCCGCCAGCTCGGCGCCCGGCTCCGAGAGCTGCGCGACGGCGCCGGGCTGACCGGCGAGGAGGTCGCCAAGCGCATGGGGCGCGCCCACTCGACGCTGAGCCGCTGGGAGACGGGCGCCCTGATCCCGCGCGTGCCCGACGTGTACTTCATGCTCCAGCTCTACGGCGTGGACGGGGCGGAGCGCGACGCGCTGCTGCGCTCCACGCGGGATGCCCGCGAGCGCGAGGACTGGGAGGTCGACGTGTCCGTCGCGGTGGCCGACTACGCCTGGCTGGAGAGCCGCGCGCGGAAGGTCGAGGAGTTCCAGGACAGCGTCGTGCCGGGGCTGCTCCAGACCGCCGACTACGCCCGCGAGCTGCTCCGTGCTTGGGATCCGGCCAACAACCAGCTCTGGATCGACCGCACTCTGGCCGCGCGCATCGCGCGCCAGCGGCGGCTGACCGACGACGACCCGCTCCAGCTCGCGGCCGTCATCGGAGAGGGAGCGCTGCGCCTGTCGGTCGGGGGGCCGGAGGTCATGCGCGCCCAGCTCAAGCACCTCGTCGACATCGCCGCCCAGCCGAATGTCGACGTTCGAGTCCTGCCGTTCGCGACCGGTGCCCACGCCGGGGTGACAGGCCCGTTCAGGATCCTCCGCTTCCGCGAGGACCAGGACATCGCCACCGTCGAGACGCGCGGCGGAGACTTCTACCTCGAAGACATCGAGCCGTTCGCCCAAGCGCTGCGGCGTCTGACCGCCGCCACCCTTCCCCAGCGCAAGTCGGTCGCTATGATCGCCGCCATGCGGAGGGAGTTCACCTGACCGAACGGCCCACACACGGCTGCGGCCTCCCGGACTCAAGCGGCGCAAGCTGGCGCACGAGCAGTTACTCGCAGAGCGCGGGCGAATGCGTCGAGACCGCCTTCCTGCCCGACGGCCGCGTCGCGCTGCGCCACAGCAAGGACCCCGACGGCTCGGTCCTGATCTACACGCGCCGGGAGTGGGACGCGTTCGTCAGGGGCGCCAAGGCCGGCGAGTTCGACGCGCCCTCCGCCTGACACCGGCGCGCCGGCCGGCTGAGCGAACCGCCGGACGGCATCGGCGATCCGGCGCGGCCCACCGCTGCGCGCCCAGAGTCCGCGACTACTACTCGCCGGTCTCCAGCGCGTTGGGCACCGGCGGCCTGCCCGCCGCCTGGCGCAGCACGACGAGGTGCTGGCCCTCGCTGGCCATGATCGATGCGCCGGTCTGCAGGAGCTTGGCCTCGACGAACTTGGCGTGGGCGTCGAAGTACGCCGCGACCGTCGCGGTCTCCAGCTCGATCGCGAAGCTCAGGACGTCGGCCTGCGTCGAGACGTCGCCGAGGCCCTCGACGACCGCATCGATGTCCTTGAGCCCCGACGGCGCGGGCGGCGGCGTCCCACCGAGGTCGGTGAGCGCCGTCGTCAGCACGTCGGCGTGCTGGCGCTCGTGCCCGCGCAGCAACCGGGCGAGCCGCTCGACGCGGTCCTCCAGCAGGCCGCCGCCGATGATCCGGTCGTAGGCCAGGACCGTGACGCGCTCGAGTGTGATCGCCTTGCCGAGGATCTTCTCGTCCGTGTCGCTCTCGGCGAACGCGGTGCGGACGCCCAGCAGCAGCGGGATCGTCGACGCCGCCACGACCGCGCCGCCGAAGCCCAGGCCGCGGCGGATGAGCTCGCGGCGGTCGCGCTCGAAGGCGGCGACGTGCCCGGTATCGGCGTGCCCGTCGGCGATGACGATGCGCGCGTCGCCCGCCATCGCCGCTACGCCGCCTGTCCGGTGACGAAGGCCTCCGGCACCTGCGGCTCGTCGAGCACGCCGCGCAGGACTGCGATGTGCTCGGCCTCGCAGGTGACGATCGCCGCGGCCGTGGCGCGCAGGTCGCCCTGCGAGAGCTTCGGCAGCGCGTCGATGTAGGCGGCGATCACCGTGTTCTCGAGCTCGACGGCGAACCTCAGGGCGTCGCGCTGGGACCGCAGCCGCGGGAAGTCGTACGACGACTTCGCGCGGTTCGGCATGCCGCCCGCGTCGCGGATCGCGCTGGCGAGGGCGTCGGCGTGCTCCTGCTCCTGCTCGAGGAACCCCTTGGCGATCTGCAGCGCCCGCCCGGAGAGCTGACGTGCGCCGGTCTTGTAGGCCTCGACGACCATGAGCTCGAGGTCGAGGGCCGAGTTGAGCATCTCGACGTCGGCGGCGTCGGACTCGTCGGGGGCGGTCTGGACGCTGCGGTCCTTCGTGTCGTCACCGCAGGCGGTGAGGAAGACGGCGGAGGCACCCGCCACGCTCACGCCCGCCATGCCGAAGAGGCGCCTGCGCGACAGCGGGTCGCGCAGAAAGCCGTCGATGTCCATGCCAGCCTCTCTGTCGGGAACCGAATATCTGGCCGGGCTGCGGGCGCGCACGCCCGCGAGCTCACCACCAGACGGTGGAGTCTAGGTTCTCGATCTCCTCAAGCGGCTTGGTATAGATGCCGGAGGACAGGTACTTCCAGCCGTCGTCGCAGACGATGAAGACGACGTTGCCCTCGTCGATCTCGTTGGCGAGCCGTACCGCGACACGTGCGATCGCGCCGGACGACACGCCGGCGAAGATGCCCTCCTCTTCGAGGAGCTTGCGCGTCCAGACGATCGCGTCGGCGTTCGTCACGAAGATCTTCCGGTCGAGCACGCTGAGGTCGATGATCGGCGGGATGAAGCCGTCGTCGAGTGAGCGCAGCCCCTGCACCGGCTCGCCCTGCATCGGCTCGGCGGCGACGATCTTCACCGCGTCACCGAACTCCTCCTTGAAGCGCCGGCCGTTGCCCATCAGGGTGCCGCCCGTGCCGAGGCCGGCGACGAAGACGGCGATCTCGTCGAGCTCCTCGAGGATCTCCTTCGCCGTGCCGTTGTAGTGCGCGAGCGGGTTGGCCTCGTTGCCGTACTGGTAGGGCATGTAGTACGTGTCGGTGTCCTGCGCCATCTCGTTGGCCATCGCCACGGCGCCGTTGGACCCCTGGCTGCCGGGGCTGTAGACGATCTGCGCGCCGTACATCTCCAGCAGCTGCGTGCGCTCCGGCGTGACGTTGTCGGGCATGACGACCTTCAGCGGATAGCCCTTGCGCCGGCAGATCATCGCGAGGCTGATGCCGGTGTTGCCGGAGGTCGGCTCGAGGATCGTGTGGCCGGGCCTGATGAGCCCGTTCTCCTCGGCGTGCTCGATGAGCGAGCGCGCGACGCGATCCTTCACCGAGCCGGTCGGGTTGGCGGACTCGAGCTTCGCCCAGATCCGCACGTCGGGCTTGGGGCTCAGGCGCTTGAGCTCGACGAGGGGCGTGTTGCCGATCGACTGGACGATGTCTCCGTAGCGACCGCCGCATGGGCGGTTCTGGAGCGGCGGAAGGCCCATGACCCACGGAGTGTAGCCACGTGTGACGCACTGGTCTCCATCTCCGCCGCGCCATCTTGGGGCCGCGCCCGTAGCGCCCGATCCACGCCGTGAGGCGCGGCGCCCGCTTGCGCCGCCGCCCGTGGCCGGTAGGGTCCGGCCGCGTCCAGCCACGACGGCGCGCCAGCAGTGGTCTTCCCCACGATCCAGTTCGCAGTGTTCTTTCCGATCGTGCTCGCGCTCTCGTGGGCGCTCATGGCGCGCCAGCATGTCTGGAAGCCGTTCATGCTCGCCGCCAGCTACCTGTTCTACAGCGCGGCGAGCCCGAAGTTCTGCCTGCTGCTCGCAGGGGTGACGCTCGGCAACCAGGCGGCGGCGAAGCTCGTGCACCGCACCGAGGACGAGCGCCGCCGCCGGCTCATCGTCGGCATCGCGGTCGCGCTCGACCTCGCGACGCTCGGCGTCTTCAAGTACTACGGGTTCTTCGCCGAGGAGATCAACGCCGTGCTCGACGAGGCCGGCCTCGGGCTGCCGCTGCCGCTCGCAGCGATCGCGCTGCCGGTCGGCATCAGCTTCATCGTCTTCCAGGCGATCTCCTACACGGTCGACGTGCACCGCCGCCTGCTGGCGCCCGCGCCGACGATCGACGTCGGGCTGTACCTCAGCTTCTTCCCCCACCTCGTCGCCGGCCCGATCGTCCGCGCGCGCGAGTTCCTGCCCCAGCTTGCCGGCCCGCGCGACCCGCGCAAGGTCGCCGTCGGCGCCGGGGTCGCGCTCATCGTCATCGGCCTCGTGAAGAAGGTCGCGATCGCCGACTTCCTCGCGCGCGAGGTCGTCGACCCCGTGTTCGGCGTGCCGCAGGCCTACGCGGCGCCCGACGTCGCGCTCGCCGCCTACGCGTACGCCGTGCAGATCTTCTGCGACTTCTCCGGCTACACCGACATCGCGATCGGCCTCGCGCTGCTCATGGGCTACGTCTTCCCCCAGAACTTCGACCGCCCCTACCGCGCCGCGAGCTTCCGCGAGTTCTGGCGGCGCTGGCACATGACGCTGTCGCGCTTCCTGCGCGACTTCCTCTACATCCCGCTCGGCGGCAGCCGCCACGGCAGGCTGCGCCAGGCGCGCAACGTCATGATCACGATGCTCCTCGGCGGGCTATGGCACGGTGCCGCCTGGGGCTTCGTCCTGTGGGGCGCGATCCACGGCGGCGCGCTCGTCGTCGAGAACGTCTTCCGCGGGCGCATCTCGCCGCCGCGCTGGTTGAGGTGGCTCGTCGTCTTCCACCTCGTCGTGCTCGCGTGGATCCCGTTCCGCGCGCCGGACCTCGACCTCGCCGGCAGCTTCCTGGCGCACCTCGTCGAGCCGGGGCCGGCGACGCTGTGGTCCGTGCCGGTCGTCGCGGTCGTCGTCGCGGTCATCGGGCTGCAGCTCTTGCCGGCGCGGCCGATGGATGCGCTGCGCGTACGTTTCGAGGGCCTGCACCCGGCCGCCCTGGGCGCGAGCATGGCGGCCGTCATCGTGCTCGTCGCCGCGACGGTGTCCAGCCAGGGCGTGCCACCGTTCATCTACTTCCAGTTCTGATGTCCGCCACCGAACGCGACCCCTTCATCCTCGACCGTCCGACGGGCCGCCGCCTGCGCGCCCGCGACGCGATCGTCTGCGTGTTCGTCGCCGTCGTGCTGCTGGCGCTCTTGGAAGGGCGGTCGATCCGCCGTTCCGGCGAGCGGATGGAGCCCGGCCTGCAGCGCACGGTCGTGCTCGCGGTCGGCAGGCCCGCCGGGTGGCTCGCCGACCGCCTGCCGCTCGCCGACGGCGTCCACCGCGCGACCGGCTGGCTGTCGCCCGACGAGCAGCTCAGCGGCGGGCCGGGGGCCTTCCGGACCCCGCCCGCCGGCGTCGACGCCGCCACGGCGCGTGCGGGCGGCACGGCGCCGATCACCTCGGAGTCCTTCGATCCCGCCGCGCTCGGCGAGCGGCCCGAGCGGCTGGCGAAGCTCGGGACGCTGCTCGTGACCGGCGACTCGCTCGCCCAGCCGCTCGACGTCGAGCTCGCCCGGCGCCTGGCCTCGCAGGGGGTGCGCACCGTCCGCGACGCCCATCTCGGCACAGGCATCTCCAAGAGCGACCTCGTCGACTGGGGCCAGCTCTCGGCGCTGCAGGCCCGCGAGCGCCGGCCCGACGCCGTCGTGATGTTCCTCGGCGCCAACGAGGGCTTCCCGCTGCCGGGGACCGGCGGGCGGCAGGTCCAGTGCTGCGGTCCGGCGTGGGCGGCGCAGTATGCGACCCGCGCGCGCCGGATGATGGAGACCTACCGGCGTCGCGGCGCGGCGCGGGTCTACTGGCTCACGCTGCCGCTGCCGCGCGACGCTCCGCGCCAGCGGATCGCGCGCTCCGTCAACGCCGCAATCGCCGTCGCGGCGCAGCCGTTCCGCGCCCAGGTCCGGGTGCTCGACATGGCGACCCTCTTCACCCCGGGCGGGCGCTACCGCGCCGCCATGCCGGTCGGCGGGCGCGCCACGATCGTGCGCAGGCCCGACGGTATCCACCTCAACGACGCCGGCTCGCGCGTCGCCGCCGACGTCGTCGTCGCCCGTCTGCGCGGCGACTTCGACTCGCTGCGCTGAGGAGCGACGCGTGTGAGCAGAAGCTATACGGCCCGAGCATGCCTTGCGGGCCTTCGACCCCGCCGCTAGACGCGTATGACGCTGATACTCGGGAAGTCCTCGAAGTCGGCGTCTTGGCTGTAGATGGCCACCTCGTGCGCTCGGGCGGTCGCGGCGATCCACGCGTCCTGCACCTTGGGGCGCCGACCGGCCCGGCGAGTTGCGGCCACGAGCTCGGCGAACGCTGAGGCCACATCCTCAGTGACGGGCAGCGCTGCGTAGGTTGCCCGCACCGCTCCGACCGTCTGCAGTCGCCGGGCGCGTATCTCGTCGGAGCTTGCCATGTGTACGCCAAGCTCGAGCTCGGCCAGCGTGATCACCGAGACCGCGGCCTCGTCGGGCAAGCGATCGGTCGCCAGTCCGCGTTCCTGCTCCTCGGCGATGAACACCGATGTATCCAACAGGCCCCTCACAGCTCGTCGATGGTGTCGGGCAGCGCCGCGGCAAGCTCGTCGCGCAGCGCCGTATCAGCCTGCACGAGGCCGTCGAGCACGCGTTGGCGCGGAACCCAGGTCATCCTCTGAGGCAACGGGCCGAGCTCGGCGACCGGCCGGCGATCGACGGTCACACGCAGACGCTCGCCGGCCTCGACGCGACGCAACACCTCAGCGGTGTGATTGCGCAACTCGCGGACGGAGACCTCGTTGCTCATGACCAGCGCCGTAGCATATCAGCTACACCCCATGTGGGACATCCTGCACGCACGCGAGGGATCAGGCTCGCGCTCGCACGCGCCGCCTTCGTCAGCGAGCGGCGTCGCAAGTGGGGTCGTCAGCCGCCGGCCATCGCCGGAAGGATGACGAGCACGTCGGCGCCCCCGACCGGGGTCTGGAGTCCGTCGAGCACCCGCACGTCCTCGTCGTTGAGGTAGACGTTGACGTAGCGGTTGAGCTCGCCGCCGTCGGCGAAGAGCTGCGACTGCGTGTCGGGATGCGCGTCGGCGAGCGAGCGCAGGACGTCGCCGACGCTGTCGCCGGCGGCGTCGACCTCCTTGACGCCGCCCGTGGACGGACGCAGGACGGGCGGAATGCGAACGGTGGCCATAGGTGGCGGGAGGTTAGTGGACCGCTAGCCGGCTGCGGCGCAGAACGCCTCGTAGTCGGGGAAGACGCCCATCTCCTCCTCGGAGATCTCGTCGGGCGGGCGCGAGCAGATGGCGCACTCCGGGTCGCGGCGGACCTTGAGCTCGGTGAACGTCGCGCCGAGCGCCTCGTAGAGCAGCAGCCGGCCGATGAGCGGCTCGCCCGCGCCGGTGATGAGCTTGACGACCTCGGTCGCCTGCAGCAGGCCCATCGTGCCGGGCAGGACGCCGAGGACGCCGTTGGCGCCGCAGCTCGGGGCCAGCTCGGCCGGCGGCGGCACGGGATACAGACAGCGGTAGCACGGTCCCTCGTAGGGAGAGAAGACCGAGAGCTGGCCGTCGAAGCCGAGGATCGAGGCGCTGACGACCGGGATCTGCAGGCGCACGCTCGCGTCGTTGAGCAGGTAGCGCGTCGGGAAGTTGTCGGCGCCGTCGACGATGACGTCGTAGCCCGCGATGATCTCCATGATGTTCGAGGCGTCCAGGCGCGTCTGGTACTTCACGACGTCGACGTCCGGGTTGAGCTCCTTCATCGCCTGCTCGGCCGAGTCGACCTTCGGGACGCCGATGCGATCGGTCGTGTGGATGACCTGGCGCTGGAGGTTGGAGAGGTCGACGACGTCGTCGTCGACGATGCCGATCGTCCCGACGCCGGCCGCCGCGAGGTAGAGCGCGGTCGGCGAGCCGAGACCGCCGGCGCCGAGCAGCAGGACCTTGGCGTCCAGGAGCTTCTCCTGGCCCTCGGCGCCGATCTCCGGCACGAGCATGTGGCGGCTGTAGCGCTCGCGCTGCTCGGGGGTCAGCACGCGCGGAACCTCGACCTTGTAGCCGCGGTCCTTCCAGAGCGTGAAGCCGCCGGTCATGGACTCGACGTTCTCGTAGCCGAGCTCTTCGAGCGTCTTGGCGGCCAGCGCGGAGCGGTTGCCCGAGGCGCAGTACAGGACGACGTGCTGCGAGCGGTCCGGGACCGCTCCCTCGATGCGCGACTCGAGGTAGCCGCGCGGCACGTGCTTGGCGCCGGGGATGAGGCCGCGGGCGACCTCGTCGTTCTCGCGCACGTCGACGAGCGCGATCTGGCCGTTGCCGTTGGCGTCCGACAGGGCGGCGTGGACGTCGCTCGGATCGACCTGAGCGATCTGGCTCTTGATCTGGCGGATGAACTCCGCGCCGGAGGGGCTCACACGAATCTCCTCAAAGGTGGTCGGACTTCGGTACTTCAGAAAGTGTAGCGAGGGGCTACTCCTTGGTTGTGCCCTGGAACGGCGAAAGGGACGCCCCCGCTCGCAAGCGTGGGGCGCCCCATTGACGGGACACCTCTGCTTCGCGGGCGCGGGACGCCCCTATCGCTGATCCGGTCTGGTGCAAACCTTCGTGGAGGGCGCGACACCAGCAGTATCGGTCGCCGGCGCCCGCGCCGACATGGGGCCCAGACCCCATGCGCAGACCTGCATTGCTCTCACAGGTGTTGACCGTCAACACCCTCGTCATCGCCGCGACCGTCTTCGCGGCCAGCGTCGCCGCGCGCCTCGACCTCGGCGACTCCGCCGGGCTGCGCCAGTTCCTCGTGCTCGTGGCGGCGATCCTCACCACGATCCTCGCGAACAACCTCGTCCTGCGGCGCCGCTTCGCCCCGCTGGAGTCGCTCACGCGGACGATGGAGTGCGTCGACCTCACGGCGCCGGGTATGCGCGCCCAGCCCTCCGGCGGGGAGCCGGCCGACGTCGGACGCCTGCGCGAGGCGTTCAACCTCATGCTCTCGCGGCTGGAGTCCGAGCGGCTCGGCACCGCCGCCGCCGTGCTGCGGGCGCAGGAGTCCGAGCGCGCGCGCGTAGCGCGTGACCTCCACGACGAGGTCAACCAGGCGCTCGCCGCGGTGTCGATCCGGCTCGCTGCCACCGCCGAGGGCGCGCCGCCGGAGTTCGCCGAAGAGCTCGCCGAGACCCAGCGCCTCGCCACGCAGGCGATGCACGAGCTGCTCGGCCTCGCACGGGACCTGCGCCCCGCGGCGCTCGACGACCACGGGCTGCTGCCGGCGCTGCGCACGCAGGTCCGGCTCTTCGGCGAGCGCTTCGAGATCCCCGCGCAGTTCGCGGCCGACGGCACGCGGGCGGTCCTGGGCGAGTTCGAGCAGCTCGTCGTCTACCGCGTCGTGCAGGAGGCGCTGTCGAACATCTCGCGGCACGCGGACGCCGGCGGCGTGAAGGTCTCGGTCGTGGGCTGCGACGGGCAGCAGGTGCGCGTCACGATCACCGACGACGGCGCCGGCTTCGACCCCGACCGGCTCCGCGACGGCGCCTCCGGCCTCGCCGGGATGCGCGAGCGCGCGATGCTCGCCGGCGGAAGCCTGGAGGTGCGCACGACCCCCGGGGTCGGCACGGCGATCGAGCTCACGCTCGGCGCGAAGGGCCGGCCGGCATCATGACAGCGCGTCATTGCTCGCCGGTCGTCACCGTCGAACCGAGCGGTCGGCGCTCGCGATGAGGCTGCTCATCGCCGACGACCACGGGATCATGCGTGCCGGCCTGCGCCTCCTGCTCGATCGCCAGCCCGACATGGGGGTGGTCGCCGAGGCCGCGGATGGCATCGAGGCCGTGGAGCTGGCCCTGCGCGAGCGGCCGGACATCTGCGTCCTGGACGTCGCGATGCCGCGGATGACCGGCTTGCAGGCGACGGTCGAGATCCGCGCGCACGCCCCCGAGGTCTCCGTCCTCGTGCTGTCGATGCACGACGACGAGCGCTATCTCTTCGAGGCCCTCCAGGCCGGTGCCGCCGGCTATGTGCTCAAGCGCGAAGCCGACCAGGCGCTCGTCGAGGCCGTGCGCGCCGTCGCCCGCGGGGAGCCGTTCATGACGAACGCCGCCGAGCGCTCGCTCGTGCGCGAGTGGATGGCCGACGACAGCTCGGGCCCACAGGAGCCGCTGACGCTGCGCGAGCGCGAGGTGCTCAAGCTCATCGCCGAGGCGCACACGAACCGCGAGATCGGCGAGATGCTGCACCTCGCCTCCAAGACGGTCGAGTCGCACCGCGCGAACCTCCTGCGCAAGCTCGGCATGCGCGATCGCGTCGAGCTCGTCCGCTACGCGATCAGGCGCGGGCTCATCGAGCCGTAGGGGATGCGGATGGGGACCGCGCCCCACGGCGGGCCCTTGCTTCGCGACATCGCACCACTCCGCCCACTGGACTCCCCGGCGGCCGCCCCCGGCTACCCTCATCGGGCGATGCCCGCCCGCCTGCGCCTCACCCTCTTCATCGCCGCAGCACTCGCTCTCACCGCGATCGCGGGCGTAGTCCTGTTCGCCGTCGGCGATCGCACCGCGCGCGGCGCCGGCTTCTCGGGGTCGCTGCGGCCCCCCGGCATCCCGCCGGCCGAGTTCGGGCTGCGCGACGACCATGGCGAGCTCGTACGGCTGCGCGACCTGCGCGGCCGCCCGGTCGTCGTGACGTTCCTCTACACGACCTGCCGCGACACCTGCCCCCTGACGACACAGCAGATCCGCGCGGCGCTCGACGACCTCGGCCACGAGGTGCCGGTCATCGCCGTGAGCGTCGATCCCGCCAACGACACCCCCCGGCGCGCCCGCGCCTTCGCGCTGAAGCAGCAGATGAGCGGGCGCATGCGCTGGGTCCTCGGCACGAGCGCGCAGCTGCAGCGGATCTGGCGCGCCTACGGCGTCGCCCCGCAGACCTCTGACGCCGAGCACTCGGCGTCGACGGTCGTGCTCGACGGCCGCGGCCGCCAGCGCGTCGGCTTCGCGACGAGCGTCCTGACGCCCGAGGGGCTCGCACACGACATCGCCGTGCTCGAGCGCGAGCGCGACCGCAACCGCTAGGCGGGCGGCGGGTGGTCGGCGGGGGTCTTCGGGCCCTCCGCCTTGTCCTCGCGCCTGTCGCGGATCGCCTGCAGGGCGAGGAAGCCCAGCGCGATGGCGAGCGGAAGCACGTAGAGCAGGTCGGCGAGCCAGTGGCCCGCATGTGCGATCGGGAGTGTCATGAGTTCGCCGAAGACAGCAGCCACAAGCCCAGCGACGTGAAGGCGATCATGACCGCGAGCATCCAGTATTGCGAACGCATGGCGACGCGGCTCTGCTTGAACGTCACGAGCGCGCGGTCGTGCGCCAGGATGAGGCCGGCCACATGCCCGCTGACGAGTGCGGCGACCTGGACGTACCAGATCGCCGTCGCCGAGATCCAGGTGTAGTCGACGGTCGCGTTCGCCGTCCCGAAGAGGTTCTCGCCCTCACCGAGCGGGTCGGAGACGAGGTAGGCGATGCGCTGCCCGTCGTAGGCGAGCAGCGAGAAGTAGTGCGCGACGATGTACGCCAGCGCGATCGGCGCGAGCGAGTGCACGAAGCGCCGGGCGAGCTCCGAAGCCGGCATGCCGTCGCGACTCTCGCGGTGCATCCCCGCTATCCCGAGCCAGTACAGGCCCGAGACGACAAGCACGGACAAGAGCAGTCCGATCGTGAACGCGAGCTCGAGCGCGTTCGCCTGGCTGAAGCCGAGACCGCGCAGCGAGGTCGTCAGCCGTGGAGCGACATCGCTCCACGCCGGCCCGTTCGAGAGGCCGTCGAACGACGTCGAACCGATCATCGTGCACAGCAGGGCGACCGTTCCCGGCACGGGGTCGAGCATCGTCAGGCCGCTCAGCGGAGGTCGCACGCGGACCTCGCCGCGGACCCAGTGCAGCGGCGACAGGCGCGCGAAGAGCCCGAAGTACACGCCGAACCCGTCGCCGTAGCGGTTCCAGGTCTCGATCCCGTAGAGGCTCATGCCGACGAACTGGACGGCCGCGTAGGCGAGGGCGAGCGTCGCGAGGTTGCTGGGGTCGCCTCTCCCCGAGTAGGCGAGCTCGACCCACGCGAAGCCGAGGATGCCCACGGCCGCCGGCCAGCGCCCGAGCCATGCCGGGTAGGCCATCGGCGCCGGCAGCCCCTCCCGGCTGAGCTTCGACGCGATCCAGGCGACGCCCCGGGCGATCGCGCGCCAGGGGTTGAAGGCTGCGAAGACGTCGCCGAAGAGCAGGGACAGCACCGCCAGGCCGACCCAGAAGATGATGAAGATGAACACCGGCGCGAGGTTGGTCGTCGCCGTCTGCGAGCCCGCGTATCCGGCATAGACGACGAGCCCGAAGAGCGCGACCCCGATCGCGCCGCAGATCGGGTCCAGGACCGTCGGCACCGAAGCCCACCGCCGCTCCGCGCGCCCCTCCAGCCGCGGGCGCGGCCAGAGGACCGCCAGGCCGACGAACGACACGACGAGCACGACGGTCGCGGCCCACCCGAAGAGCCATTTCGGGATCGGCAGGTCCTCGCGGCCGACGAGCCCGTGCGCGAGCGCGGCGTCCGGCAGCGCCGCCATGACACCGGCCGCGACCACGATCATCGCGAGCAGGCGACGCCGAGGCATTCGCGGGAGTGTAGGTAGCGGACGCGCCCAGCGGCGCTGCTAGCTTGGCCTTCCGTGCGAGCACCGATCGACACGATCAGCGCACCGCCGATCCCGGGCGGGCTGGCGTGGATCAACGTCGCGAGCCTGCGGATGGACAAGCAGCTCGGGCGTCCCGTGCTGCTCGAGTTCTGGGACTTCTGCCGCGTGAACTCGCTGCGCTCGCTGGACTACGTGCGTGCATGGCACGAGCGCTACGCGGCCGCCGGCCTGCGGGTCATCTCGGTGCACGCCGGCGGCTATCCCCCGTCGCAGGACCCTGCGCAGGTGCGCGACGCCGTCGCCCGGCTGGGCATCGAGCACCCCGTCGTGCTGGACACGGACTTCGCGCTCTGGCGGGAGTACGGCAACGAGGGCTGGCCGGCGCGCTACCTCTTCGACCGCGACCTGCACCTGCACTCCTTCCACTACGGCGAGGGCGCCTACGACGAGACCGAGGCCGAGATCTCCGAGCTGCTCGGAGCGCAGCTCGCCCCGCTCGCGCCCGTACGCCCCGAGGACGCACCGGGAGCGGCGCTCGTCGTCCCGACCCCCGAGCAGGAGGGTCCCTGGTCGGGGCCCTACGAGGCCGGCGCGGTGTGGGCCGTGCTCGAGCCCGGCGCGGCGGCCGTCGGCGGACCGCCGCCGGCGATCCGCGCCAACGGGACCGAGATCGCCGTCCCGCACGCCGGCTGCTTCGCCCTCGTCGAGCACGAACGCCACACCGCCGGCGTGCTCGAGCTCGAGCTCGGCGACCGCGTGACGTGCCACGCCGTCCAGTTCACGGCGGGGCTGGCCTGAGCACGCGCTCCGGCACGTCGCCGAGCAGGCGCTCGAGCCGCGGCGGCCCGTCGTCGTCGAGCGCGATCGCCCCGCCGGGCCAGTACGGACTCTCGCCCTGTGGCCCGCGGCCCGTGAAGAGCCGCTCGTAGACCCAGCCACCGGCATTGTGCAGCTGCGTCGCGCTCGGGGTGCGCCACTCGCGGGGGTCGTCGCCGGGGAGCATGCCGGCGCGGTGCGTGTGGCCGAAGACGAGATGCGCGGGCGCGAGGCGCAGGCGCCGCGCCGTCTCGCCGACCGCCGTGAGGCCGGAGCGGCGCAGCTCGCCGACGCCGACCCGGGCCTGCACCGGCCCGAGGCCCGCTCGGTTGGCTGCGACGACGCCGAGCCGGAACGGCAGCGCCAGCGCGTAGCCGCGCAGCCGGCGCGTGCGGCCGTTGCCGCCGGCGAGGACCTGCCAGACGCCGACGGCCGAGCGCCCGCCGATCGCGGTGCGCCGCCCGTTCGCGCGCTGCGCGCTGGCGTGGCTCAGCGCGTAGATCGGCGCGAGCACCGCCTCGTAGTCCTCCGGCGTCGCGGGATCGGGGACCGCGCCGACCAGCCGCGCGAGGACGCCGATCGCGAGGCGCTCGAGCGTCGGGATGACGAGGTGCGCGTCGAGGTAGTGTCCGTGCGTGGCGTAGACGTCGTCGCGCAGCCACAGCCCCGGGTAGGCGACCTCGACGCCCGCCGGCGTCAGCCAGCAGGCCAGCCGCTTGGCGATCCACGACGCCCGCCGGGCCGGGACGCGCTCGTCGAGCCGGATTGGATCCGCGGCATGTCGGCGCTCGCGCCAGTCCAGCCAGCCGGCGGCGATCGCGTGGTCGTGGTTGCCCGGCACGAGGACGACCTGCCCGCCCGGGCCGAGCGCGTCGCCGATCGCGCGCAGGACCGGCTCGGCGACTGCCAGCGCGTCGCGGGCCGGGCCGTGTCGCAGCTCGAGCGTGTCGCCGAGCAGCACGAGCCGGTCGACGCCGTCGAGGCGGTCGAGCAGCACCGCGAGCGCCTCGGGACGGGTGAGCACGTCGGCGCGCGTGCGCGTGCCGAGGTGCAGGTCGGAGATGACGAGCGTGCGCATGGCGGGCTGAGGCTAGTGACGGGCGGAGGCTGGTGACGGTCCTGTGCGTCCATGCACAGCGCCCTGCACCCTTCGGTGACGAGGTGAGCAGTCCGCGCGGACTACACGGTCGCCGCGAGATCCTCGCGGATGCGCTTGGGCAGCATGAAGCGCACGTCCTCGCGGATGACCTCGAACTCCGAGACGCGCTCCACGCCGCGATCGGTGAAGAACGCCACGAGGCGGCGCACGAGCTCCTCGGGGGCGCTCGCGCCCGAGGAGATGCCGACGACGCGCTTGTCCTGCAGCCATGCCTCCTCGACCTGAGCCTCGTTGTCGATGAGGTAGGAGTCGGCGCCGTAGTCGCGCGCGACCTCGACGAGGCGCTGCGAGTTGGACGAGTTCTGCGAGCCGATGACGAGGACGAGGTCGCACTCGGCGGCCATCTGCTTGACGGCGGCCTGGCGGTTCGTCGTCGCGTAGCAGATGTCGTCGGTCCGCGGGCCGACGATTGCGGGGAAGCGCTCGCGCAGGCGATCGATGATCGTGCGCGTCTCGTCGACCGACAGCGTCGTCTGCGAGATGTAGGCGATCCTGTCCGGCTCGGGGATGTCGAGCGCGTCGACGTCGGCCTCGGTCTCGACGAGCACGATCGACTCGGGCGCCTCGCCCATCGTGCCCTCGACCTCCTCGTGGCCGCTGTGGCCGATGAGCACGATCGTGTAGCCGTCGGCCGCGAACTTCTTGGCCTCGACGTGGACCTTCGTCACGAGCGGGCAGGTCGCGTCGATCGTCGACAGCGAGCGCGCCGTCGCCTGGGCATGGACCGCGGGCGACACGCCGTGGGCGGAGAAGACGGTCGTCGCGCCCGCGGGGATGCTCTCGTCGATCTCGTCGACGAAGATGGCACCGCGCTCGCGCAGCTGCTCGACGACGTGCTTGTTGTGGACGATCTCCTTGCGGACGTAGACCGGCGCACCGTAGAGCTCGAGTGCTCGCTCGACCGTCTGGACCGCCCGATCGACCCCCGCGCAATAGCCGCGCGGGGCGGCGAGCAGCAACTTTTCGACGATGAATGAGATAGTCGAAGTGTAGGCGCTCTTAACCGGGGAGGAACACGTGCCACCCAGACTGCACCGAGCCCACGGCTTGGTCCTGACCATCCTCGTGCTGTCGCTCGCGCTGCCCGCGTTCGCGTACGGCGCCAGTACGAAGCCGACCGTCACCACCGGCACGGCTGCGAACGTCACGCCGCAGTCGGCGACCCTGCTCGGCAGGATCACGCCGAACGGCGCCGAGACGACCTACGTCTTCCACTTCGGGCCGACGACCCTCTACGGCTCCGCGTCGCCGGTCGCAGTCGCGGGCTCCGGCAGGAGCCCGGTCACCGTGCTCGCGAACCTCACCGGCCTCGCGCCGGCCACGACCTACCACTACCGGCTCGTCGCGCGCAACCGCAACGGCGCGGTCAACGGGGCCGACCGGACGTTCAAGACCCGCAGCCAGCCGCTCGGGCTGACCCTCGCCGCAACGCCCAACCCGGTGCCCTTCGGCCGCCCGATCGTCCTCGGCGGCACGCTCAGCGGCACCGGCAACGCCGGCCGCCCGGTCGCCCTGCAGGCCAACCCGTTCCCCTACACCCAGGGCTTCGCGACGATCAGCAACCCGCAGCTCACGAGCCCCGAGGGCGCCTTCGCCTTCCCGCTGCTGACGGTCCCGCTCAACACGCAGTACCGCGTCCTCATCCAGGACAAGCCAGAGGTCGCCAGCCCGATCGTCGGCGTCGGCGTCGCGGTGCGCGTCAGCACGAACGTCAGCTCGCAGCGCGTGCGCACCGGCGGCGTCGTTCGCTTCTCCGGCCGGGTGACCCCGGCGCGTCCCGGCGCGCAGGTCGCGATCCAGAAGCGTCGCGGCAAGCGCTGGGTGACCGTCGCGGGGACGATCACCCGCAGCGCCGGGCAGACCTTCTCGCGGTACGCCAAGCGCGTGCGGATCCGCCGCGGCGGGCGCTATCGCGTCTTCGTCGCGATCGTCGACGGCAACTTCGTCTCGAACGCCGGGAGGACGGTGACGATCAGGCGCCGGTTCTAGTCGACGTGGCGCCAGTCGCTGCGCAGCCCTAGCGCCGGCGCAGGACCCCGACGAGCCGCAGGACCGCCTCGCCGACGGCGTCGAGGCTGCGCTCGGAGACCTTGTCGAGGTCGTCGGCGAGCGAGTCGCGCGGCGGGTAGTCGAAGTCGATGAGGTCGATCGCGGGGATGTCACGCTTGGTGAACGGCGTGTGGTCGTCGAAGATCCGGCCCGAGGTCGAGTCCGGAAACAGCGCGCCGACGCCGACTGCAGTCGCGGCGGCGCGCAGCGTCTTCCACAGTGCCGGGTCCGAGCCGGCCTCGCGCGGGAAGCTCAGCCCGCGCTTCTCGGCGATGTAGTCGAGCAGGACGAGGCTGTGCACCGCGCCGGCGTGGCGCTTGGCGTAGGCCTTGGAGCCGCGCAGACCGCAGGAGTAAAACGGCTGGCAGCCGGCCGGCTCCTCCTCGCCGTCGAAGAGCACGAAGCGCACGGGGCGCTCGCCGCGCACCCGCGGCGCGCGTGCGAGGGCGCGCGCGATCCAGACGACGGCGGCCGTCCCTGCCGCGCCGTCGTTGGCGCCGACGAAGCCCTTGGGCGCGGCCTCGACGTCGTAATGCGCGCCGACGACGATCGCCGGCCCGCGCCCGGGGACCGAGCCGACGACGTTGCGCAGCCGCGGGTGGCCCGGGAT
>JBPCJA010000036.1:0-4525 GCA_051005755.1 Solirubrobacteraceae bacterium | reverse complement strand
AGCGAAGCTACCCACGCCCGCGGTCACCGGTACGCCCGGCCAACGCCGCGATTATGCCGACCCACCTCCCCGAGATCAGCGCCACCGACAGGGCCCCCGAGCGCAGGTCGGCATAACCCGAAGGTCGGCCTAACAGCCGCTATGCCGATGTCGGCATAGCGGGTGTGGGCGCGGCGGCTCGATCTATGACTTCGCTGCGCTGCTGCTCGGTCGCGGCACACGGGGCGCTGACTTCCTCGAGCTGCGTCGCGAGCTGAAGGCGATCATCGGCTGACCGTCGCGGGCGACCGCGGGCCGGCGACAGGTGCTGCGCGGCGCTCGCCGAGCAGCGTGGCGAGCTCGTCTTTGAGTTCGCTGTTCTCGGCTCGCAGCCGCTTGTTCTCCGCGGTCAGCGTCGCGTTGCGTTGACGCTGAGAGGCATCGGTGGCGCGCTGCGTGACGGGGACGCGCCGTGGGCCGGTCTGGTGTCCGCGGAGCTTGTCGATCTCGGCGCGCAGCGCGGCGTTCTTGTAGAGCCATTGTCGTGAGACGCCGGCGTGCACCGCGACGCCCTGGAAGGTGATCGGGGCGCCGGCGTCGTGCAGCGCGCGCAGCGCGGTGCGAGTCCGGGCGATCGCGTCGTGGCTCTTGCGCTGGGCGGCGAGCGCCAGCGGCCCAGGGTCAGGCGACATCCGCGGCCTTAGGCGCCTCGGCTTCGTCGCTGAGCGACTGCAGGCCCTCGATGACGCGGACGAGGTTCAGCCTGACGCTCTCGTTCATCTCGCGCTTGCGTTCGCTGCCCAGCGCCGTGGCTTCGGCGATCATCCGGTCGGTCTCGGTCAGCTGCTCGAGATGCACCGGCAGGAACTGTTCGGTCGTCAGGAAGTGATCGCAGGTCAGGCAGGCGTTGGGGTGCGGGCAGCTTTGCTGCAGCGGCAGTCCGCAGTAGCCGTTGGGCAGCGTCTGCTTGGCGCGCGCGAGGCGCTCCTTCGTCCACGCCGCGTCGCTGAGCAGGCCGGCCGGGTCGATCGCGATCACCTCGCCGCGGATGTTGACGCGCTGGTTGTACTTCTCGAACTCGCGCTTGAGCGTCTGGTCAGACAGGCGCGCGTAGACCTCGGTCATCGACGTTGAGCTGTGGTCCAGCAGCCGCCGGATGACCGCCAGCGGCACGTCGTTGTTGATCATCCGCGTCGCCAGGGTGTGCCGGAACTGATGCGCGGTCACATTGACGTGGCGGCCAAGGGCGTCGCGGACCTCGCCGTCGGCGAGCCACATTCGGATCTGGCGTCGCAGCGTTCCGCCGGGCAGCGCCTCCCGGCCGGCGGCGTTGACGCGCCCCGATGGGAGTAGCCACGGGCAGCCGTCGGGGTAGCGTGCGGCCAGCGCGTCCTGCTGCAGACGGATCACGGCCAGCAGGACGTCGTCGATCGGCAGCGCCGCGTCGCGCTTGAGCTTGTGGTTGTAATACAGCAGCACGGGTGCCCCGGCGGCGTCCGTCACGACCGGTTCAAACGGCAGGCGCGTCGCGTCGACCGTCCGCAGCCCGGTCTTGATCAGCAGGCTGACCGCCGTCTGCGTGGTGAGGTCGGGGAGCCGGGCGATGTTCTCGGGTGCCTCGATCTGAGCCATCACGTGCTCGTCGATGGACCTGGGCAGGCTGTCGGACTGCCTGGGCAGCTCGCCGTTGTAGTAGGCGGCGGTCGGCGGCAGCCGCGGCTCCCAGCCGTTGGCGCGGACCTCGTCGAGCAGCACCTTCATCGCGCCGATCAGCGTGTGCTGATGCCCGCGCGATTGCCCCAGGCGCCCGACGTGCTCCTGGTAGTCCTCCAGCAGCCCGCGCGTGAGATGCCCGGGCGAGCTGAGCGGCTCGCCGCGATCGTGCAGGAAGTCGCTGAACGCCTTGAAGTTGGTGGCCATGCCCGACAGCGTTCCCGGCGTGTAGGTGCCGGCACGCAGCCGCCAGCGCGCCCAGCGCTTGATCAGCTCGCGCAGCCAGACGGGATCGATCCCCGTGAACGAAATCGTCTTCTCGGCCTGGTAGGCGAACTCCTCAAACCCGAGCTGCTCGATCAGCCACACGTCGCCGGCGTAGGGGTCGACGCCGTAGGCGTGATCGCGCAGGCGCCCCAGCCGCGTCCGGGCGTAGCGCACGAACGCGACCTCGATCACTCCGAGACGGACGCCGCGCGCGTCCGGGCCGCGCCCGCGGAGCTTTGCGTCCCACCAGTCGTGATCGCGGTCCAGCAGGGAGGCGACGCCCAGGCCCTGCACGAACGCCGCGGCGCCCAGGACGCGGCGGTAGTCGACGGCGTGACGGTTGTCATCCAGGCGCTGCTGAACGGCGAAGCGCAGCTCGGATCGCAGCGGCTCGTCCAGCATGGTGAAGTCGTAGTGCGGGACCAGTCGCCGCTCGGCCGCGATCACCGCGGCGACGAACCGGTCGACGTCCAGGCCGGCGTCCTTCTCCCGCATCCGCGTGTGGGTGTGCTTGTGCGCGTCACACAGCCTGCTGACCCGCGTCGTCGGAAACGCGCAGCCCTGCACGTCGCAGACACGCTCGCCGACCGGCGCCGGCGGCGCGTTGCGCGCGAACGCGTCCGCGGCCGGGCGTCCCGCGTCGATCCACCACTGGCGATGGCACTGACACCAGTCCGCGCAGCAGCGCGAGCGCCCGCAGCCCAGCACGGTGCATGACATGACGCGCCGCTTGCCCGCCGTGCGCAGCGCCACGCCGCCAGTCAGCCACTCCTGCAGCGGGCGTCGTCCGTCGCGGATCCAGTCCTCGCCGTGCGTCATGCACAGATACCGGTCACCGCAGCGCTCGGGACGCGAGTTGCCGCGCCGCGGGCAGCCCGCGACGCGACAGACGGGGCCGAACAGGATCGGCTCGCCGCGCTCGGGAACGTAGACGTCGACCCCGAACTCGGGGCGCAGCGTGCCGGCCAGCACCTCAAGCCAGGTCCGCGGGCCCGTGGCGGCCGCGCCGCCGTCGACGGCCCGCAGCGCTCGCGCGGTGCTGCCAGTCACAGCAGATCGCCGAGCGTGCGCATCATGCCGGCCTCCGTCAGCGCGTCGCGAAGATCATCGACGGTGGCGTGCAGATAGGTGCTGCTCGTCGTCTCGATCGAGCCGTGCGTGACCAGTCGGCTGACGACCTCCAGCGGCACCTTGCCGCGCATCGCCAGCGTCACGTAGGTGTGGCGCAGCATGTGCGGCGTAAACGAAAACCCGACCCGTGCACGCGTGCGACGCACCAACGCGGCGACGGTCGCGGCGTTCATCGGGCGCCCGATGCGCCCGGCCCACAAGTTCACGAACACGTAGCCGGAATCCAGGTCGCCGTACTCCTCGTGCATGTAGTCCGAGTAGCAGCGCACGAGCTCGCTAGTGATCGGGATCGACCCCTCGCTCTTGGCTCGCGCGCCGTTGGCGTTGTCCTCGCGCGCCACGATCTCAATGCGCCGCTCATGCCCAACCAGATCGCTGTGACGCAGGCCGAGCGCCTGACCGACACGCATCCCTGTCAGCGCCAGCAGCGCGAAGAAGAACCGGTCGCGCACCCGACGCTGCGCGGCGATGATCGCCGTCACCTGACCGAGCGTGAGTGTCCTCGGGACCGACCGCTGCTCAGCCATCCGGCCGACCCGCCCACGCGGCTTGGATTTCGCGATCGCGTCCAGAAACGGCTTGTAGCTGCCGCGGCCCGACCGCGCGTAGTCGATCACCGATGACGCGAACCGCAGCCCGTTGCGCTCGTGGTACTCATAGAATCCGATCACCGCGCTCAGCGCCCGGTTGACCGTCCGGCGCGCTCGCCGCGCGTCGCCGCCGACCAGGACGACGACGTTGGCTGCCGGGCGACGCAGCCACGCCACGAACTCGCCAAGCGACTCGACCGTCGGCGCCTGCCACCCCAGGCCGCTGTCGGCCAGAAACGACCAGTACAGCTTCAGATCGTGCGCGTACGCGCGGACCGTGTTCGGCGACCGCTCGATGTGCGTCAGCCACGCGAGATAGCGCTCGACCGGCTCGACCACGATCCGGTCCGGGCCGACCAACGACCACGACAGCCCGCCCGTCGCCGCCACCATCACGCGCCGGACGCGAAACCCGCCCGCCAGATCGGCGCTCGCGGCCACGTCGGCGGCCCAGCCCGACCGCGCGTCGACCGAGGCCAGGGGAAGCGCGGACGAGCGCTCGAGCGAGATGACGTTGATGACACGCTCAAGATAGGTGTCGCCTCGGACACCCCCGGGGTGCCCGCCCGGCGTGCGCGCGATCTGCCCCACGCGCTACAGCCGCCGCCTACGGCGACGACCTCCGCGCAAGGGGCAGATCGCGTCCGGGCTCGGGCGCAGGCTCGACAGGAACACTGGTCCGGCGCGGCGGCCGGCGATCAGGCGTGGTAGGAGCCGTGCGCCCAGCGCGCTGGTCGCCGACCGCCAGCCGCGCACGATCGCCGACCTCGCCGCGTCACTGGAGGACACCGACTTTCAGACGCTCGTCTACCGCACCCGCGACGGCCACGACGTCTGCTCGCGCT
>JBPCJA010000035.1:0-9946 GCA_051005755.1 Solirubrobacteraceae bacterium | reverse complement strand
GCCGCGAACTTGAATAGGGACCGGATCGCGGCGAGCCGCGCGTTGCGGGTGCGGATGCTGTTTCCGCGTTCGTGCTCGAGGTGGTTTAGGAACGCGCCGATCAGCGGCGCGTCGAGATCGTCGATGTCCAGCTGCGACGGCTGCCGGCCGGTTCGCTGGGCGGCGAAGCAGAGCAGCAGCCGCAGCGTGTCGCGGTAGGCGGCGATCGTGTGCGGGCTGGCGTTGCGCTGGCCGATCAGCCGGTCGGTGAAGAATGCCTGCAGCGTCGGCGCGAGCGTGCTCATCGCCTTGCTCCTTGCAGGTGGTCCTCGAGTCGTTGGCCAGCGAGCGCGAGCAGCTCCGGCGCGGCCTGCAGATACCAATACGTCGATCCGGGGTGGATGTGTCCGAGATAGGTCGATAGCAGCGGCAGCCGGGCCTGGACGTCGTCACCGGATCGGTAGGCGTCGAGGATGGTGTTGACCGCGAACGTGTGGCGCAGGTCGTGCGGCCGGGGCCGGCACTGCGCCGAGCGTGCCTTGAGGCCGGCGTGGCGGACGATCCGCTTGAACGCCAGATGGACGTTGCAGTAGGTCAGCCTGGTCCCCGTGGCCGACGTGAACACCGCGTCGGTCGGCTCGACAGGGGTCGGGCGGTCGCTGCGACGCAGGTAGCGCCGCAGCGCCGTGATCGTGGTCAGATCGAGCGCCAGCTCGCGGGACTTGCCGAACTTGCTGTCGCGGACCACGATCAGCCCGTGCTCGTTGTCGATGTCTGAGCGGTCCAGCCGGATCGCCTCGCCGATGCGCATCCCGGTGACCGCCAGCAGCCCGATCAGCGTCCGCATCGTCGCCGCGCGATGCGGGGTCGGGATGATGCTCGCGGCGTCCATCAGCGCGAGCACCTCGCGGTCGGTGTAGAGGTAGGGCACCGCCCGCCGCGGCCGCGACAGCAGCAGGTCGGCGGGCGGCACCTCGTGCACGGGATCGATCGCGTGCAGATGCGCCGCGAAGCCCCGGACGACCGTCAGCCGATGGCGGTGCCAGTTAGAGCCCGTCTTCGGCGGCAACGTCGCCCAGTCGAGCGCCAGCCCGGCCGTGACGACGGTCTCGCCGCGCTCATCGAGCCAGGCGAGGAACTGGGCCAGCAGCTTGCCGGCGCGCTCAAGCTTGTAGCCGAGCGCCCGCCGAACGGCGAGGTATTCGCTCAGGCGCTGCTCGAGCACGCTCATGACCGTGCTCCCGGCCACGGCCGCGCGAGCTCGCGCAGTGCGTCGCGGTCGACCTTGGCGTAGATCGCCGTCGTCAACGCAGCCCGGTGGCGCAGCACCTGTCCGATCTCCTCAAGCGACCCGCCGGCCCGCAGCATCTGCGTCGCGGCGCTGTGGCGCAGCCGGTGTGCGTGGATCGGCCCCAGGCCGGCGCGCCGGCCAGCCGACACGACGACCTGGGTAACCCCACCGCTCGTCAGACCGCGGTGCGGCGCCTTGACCCGCACGAACAGCGAGCGGTCCTGCGCGCTGGAGGGCCGCCCGTCGCGCAGATAGCTCGTGATCGCCTCGCCAACATCGACGGGCAGCGGCAGACGCTCGGCGCGCCGGCCCTTGCCGACGACGACCACTTCGCCGGCGCGCCAATCCACATCCTCGAGCCTGAGGCCAGCGACCTCTCCGGCACGCAGCCCGAGCCGGACGAGCATCGTCAGGATCGCCAGGTCGCGGCGGCCCGTCCTCGCAGACCGGTCGCACGAGTCCAGCAGCCGTCGCACCTGTTCGGGCTCAAGCGCGCGCGGCAACCCCGACAGCCGCCACGACGCCGCCGACGGCACCGCACCGACCAGTGACTGCGCGATCAGACCCTCGACATGCAAGAACCCAAGCAGCGAGCGCAGCGCCGTCACCGTCATCTTCGCCGCGCCGCGCGACTGGTGCGGGCAGCGAGCAACCACGAACGCCGTGACGTCCGCGGCCGCCATCCGCTGCAGATCCAGTACGCCGTCACCGCCGATGGCGTCCAGGAACGGCCGGACCGCATGGACGTAGTCGACGACGGTCCCGTCCGCCAGGCCACGCTCGATCGTCGGTACTCACCGAAGCGCTCCAACAGCCGCTCGGCCGGCGTCGCGGGCCGCGGGCGCAGTGGCGCTGGCGCCACCCCGATCGCGCGCAGATAGCCCAGCAGCGGCGCCATCGCCCTAGCCGTCACGTAGTTGGTGTAGCCAGCGGCGCGACGCTCAGCCACAAACCGCTCAACGACATCGCTCATCAGAGCGTCTGGGCCGAGAGCCGCCGCGTCCAGCCAGCGGCTCGCGTTCGCCATCAGCTGCAACTGAAAGACCGCGGAGACCGGCGTATAGCCAAGCCCGCGCAACTCGTCGGCGAACCCCGGCGCAAACGCCTCCAACGGGCCACGCACCCGCACCTGCGATGGACTACTCACGAACGCTCCCCTCTCTCAGACGGAGAGCGCAGCCTCAACCGGGCAGCCGGATTATGCCGACCTCACCCCCACGCGACCCACCGATTGCAGGCCCTTCTCGCACACATCGGCATAACACCACATGCGGCTATTAAGCCCTGTTCTGGTATGATCGACGGGTGGCTGGGGGTGACGCGAGATCGCTGGCACAAGACGCGCAGCAGGCGCTGCGCGTCCGCGCGGTGAAGCTCGTCGTCGAGCAGGACTGGTCGCAGGTGCAGGCCGCCGAGGCGGTCGGCGTGGGAGAACGCCAGATGCGTCGCTGGATGGTGCGCTACCGCCGCGGCGGCTGGAAGGCGCTGGAGAAGCGGGAGAGCGGGGGGGTGTTGCGGCCGGAAAGGAGGTCGGCGGGGAAAAATGCAAGCTGTGTGGTTGAGGGGTGAGCCACCCCCGTGGTGGGGGAAAGGCGTGGAAAAACCGCCCGCGCGGGCGCTCGTCGCAGTCGCAGATGACGCTGTCGGGCGCCCAGCAGGCGCGGCTGGTCGACGCGATCAAGTCCAACTGCCCAGATCAGTTGCGGATCGCGGGGCTGCTGTGGACGCGCAGCACGGTCCGCGACCTGATCGAGCGCGAGTGCGGGGTGCGGCTGGACCTCTCGACGGTCGGCCGGTACCTGCGCCGCTGGGGATTTACGCTCAAGCGGCCGGTCAAGCGCGCGCTCGAACAGGACCCCGTCGTCGTTGAGGCGTGGCTTGAGGAGGTCTACCCGCAGATCAAGGCGCGCGCCAAGGCCGAGGGCGCGCTGATCGTCTGGCAAGACGAGTCCGGCGTGCGGCTGCAGCAGCTGACGCCGAAGGCTGGCTACGCCCCGCGCGGCCAGCGCGCCGTTGCCGTCGTCTCGGGCAAGCGCATCGGCCAGAACATGATCAGCGCGATCGCCAACAGCGGCGAGCTGAACTTCTCGCTCTTCGAAGGACGCTTCACCGCCAAGGTCTTCACCGGCTTCCTCCAGCGCCTGCTGCGCCAGCACGCCGGCCGCAAGATCTTTCTGATCTGCGACAACCACTCCACCCATCACGCCAAGGCCGTCAAGGCCTGGGTCGCCGACCGCGCCGATCGCATCGAGCTGCACTTCCTGCCCGCCTACAGCCCCGAGCTGAACCCCGACGAGTACCTCAACCAAGACATCAAGCGCCATATGCGCGAGCTGCACCCCCGGCCCGCCGACAAGCCCTCGCTCGTCGCCGAGCTACGCCGCTTCCTGCACCGCCGCCAACGCCAACGCCCGATCGTCAGCAACTACTTCAAGGCGCCGCATGTCACCTACGCCGCCTAACCAGGGCTCAATAAACGCCCACGGTGATATGAGGTTCGAAGCAGGCCGCCAACCGCCGAGGCCACGATGCCGAGGTGAAACGTCTCGTTGCGGCACGGAGTCCTCTTGATAATGGCAACCACTCTGTACCAGTCGGGTCTGGTTTGACGTCCGGCGATCGTCAGGAAGCTGTCACCGACACCGGAACCCATGCTGACGGCGATGGTCCTCGAGTCCGGCTGCGCGGCCGCCGGCTGCACGAGCGGAGTGCCGAGAAGGGCCAGCCCGGCCACGACGACGCTGCGGAAGCGGTGCCGTCGACGCCTGCGGGATTGATCCGGTGCCAGTGCGCTAGTGAAATCCATCGTAGAACGAGTCCGGCAAAGTTCACCGGCAGCATGCAACCACCAGAAATAAGGTGTGATGACACCTGCGGCGTCCTGCGGACGATGTGCGCGTTCCTGCAGCGAAGCAGAGCGCCCGCCTCGCTCGGTTACAGTGTCCCGAGGATGGTCTTCCGCCGGCGGATCGGCGCTTTGCGCGTGCGCACGTGCTCCCGGCCCTTGAACGCCAAGTGGCGTCCGTGGGGGTCGATCCGCTGATCGCGCTCCCACCAGCTCGGTGTCCGCTGCGCGCCATCGGATGAGACACTGACTCGCGCATGGCCGTATCCGTCGAGCAGACCCTCGAGAGCCTCGTCCCTGGCGCAGTTGTCCACGGCGTGCTCCCGGATGCCCCGGTCGAGGTGGTCCAGGTCGGGTGGCACGGCAGCGCAGCGATCACGCTGACGTATAGGCGCGGCGATGGGCACGTCCAGGAGGAGTTGCTCTACCGGGCCGACGAGGCGCGCCTGCGCGTCGAGGCGGGCCGTGAGGCCTGGGCGCTCGACGCCGACGCGGCACTCTTTCGTCTGACCTCTGAGGCGATGCGGCTGCGGCTGGCGCATCTCTTCGACCCCTATCTCGCGGTCCACACCTCCAACCTTGAGCCGCTACCGCACCAGATCACCGCGGTCTATGAGGAGATGCTCCCCCGCCAGCCGCTGCGCTTCCTGCTGGCCGACGATCCTGGCGCCGGCAAGACGATCATGGCCGGGCTGCTCATCAAGGAGCTGATGGTTCGCGGCGATCTGCGTCGCTGCCTGATCGTCGCGCCGGGCAGCCTTGTCGAGCAGTGGCAGGACGAGCTGTACCGCAAGCTCGGTCTCGAGTTCGACATCGTGAGCCGCGAAGCGATCGAGACTTCGCGCAGCGGCAATCCGTTCGCCGAGCGCCATCTTGTCATCTCCCGTCTGGACCACCTGTCGCGCAACGAGGACGTCCAGGCGAAGCTGTCACAGACCGACTGGGATCTGGTCGTCGTCGACGAGGCCCACAAGATGTCGGCGCACTACTTCGGCAACGAGGTCAAGGAGACGGGGCGCTTCCGTCTCGGTCGGCTGCTCGGGGAGATCAGCCGCAACCTGCTGCTGATGACCGCCACGCCGCACAGCGGGAAGGACGACGACTTCGGCCTGTTTCTTTCGCTGCTGGACCCCGATCGCTTCGAGGGCCGGTCGCGCGGGCGCAAGGCGCCGCTGGACACGACCGGACTGATGCGGCGGCTGGTCAAGGAGAAGCTCCTGAAGTTCGACGGCCGACCGCTCTTCCCCGAGCGGCGAGCATCGACGCTCGCCTACGAGCTCACCGAACCCGAGCGCGTGCTCTACGACGCGGTAACCGACTACGTGCGTGAGGAGATGAACCGCGCCGACCGGCTGGCCGCTGCCGGCGAAGGGCGTCGCGGCTCCGTGGTCGGCTTCGCGCTCACCATCCTGCAGCGCCGGCTGGCGTCGTCGCCTGAGGCCATCTACCGCTCACTGCAGCGGCGCCGGGAGCGCCTTGAGCGCCGGATCGCCGAGGAGCAGTCCCCCGTCCGCGCGCCGCTCGCCGATGCCGAGCGCAGCTGGCGCATCGAGCTCGACGACTTCGACGATATCCCCGAGGACGAGGCGGCGGCGCTCGAAGAGGAGGTCGTAGACGAGGCATCGGCGGCACAGACGATCGGTGAGCTGCGCGCCGAGATCGAGACGCTGCAGCGGCTCGAGGCCCTGGCGGCCCAGGTGCGCAACTCCCGGACCGACCGCAAATGGGAGCAGCTGTGTGGGCTGCTGCAGGACCCCGAGGCGATGCGTGACCAGAACGGGAATCGCCGCAAGCTGATCGTCTTCACCGAGCACCGCGACACGCTGAACTACCTCCAAGCGCGGGTCGGCATGCTCGTCGGGGCCGAGCGCGTGGTCGCCATCCACGGTGGCGTGCGCCGCGAAGAGCGGCGGCGCGCACAAGAGACCTTCGTCCACGACCCCGATGCCTGGGTGCTCGTGGCAACAGACGCCGCCGGGGAAGGCGTGAATCTCCAGCGCGCGAACCTGCTCGTCAACTACGACCTTCCTTGGAACCCGAACCGCCTCGAGCAGCGTTTCGGCCGCATCCACCGCATCGGGCAGACCGAGGTCTACCACATGTGGAACCTCGTCGCCTCCGACACGCGCGAGGGGCAGGTCTTCGAGCGGCTGCTCGAGAAGCTCGATCGTCAGAGCAAGGCTCTTGGGGGCCAGGTGTTCGATGTGCTCTCCGAGCTCTTCGTCGACCAGCCGCTGCGCGACCTTCTGCTGGAGGCGATCCGCTACGGCGACCTTCCCGAGACGCGTGCGCACCTCGACCGCGTCGTCGACGGGGCGGTCGGCGAACGGCTGCGCGAACGTCTTCGCGAACGCGCGCTCGTCGCTGACGTCCTCACTCCCGGAGACGTCGAGGAGGTTCGGCTGCGAATGGAGGAGGCCCAGGCGCGTCGCCTGCAGCCGCATTTCATTCGGGCCTTCTTCCTGGAGGCGTTCAAGCAGGCGGGTGGGCGCATCGTGCGGCGCGAGGCAGGACGGTTCGAGATCACCCATGTCCCCGCCTCGCTGCGCGAGCGCGAGACCGCGACCCGGCCGCTGCTGCGTCGCTACGAGCGTGTCACGTTCGACAAGGAGCACGTCGTCGCAACTGGCCTGCCACCGGCCGAGATGCTGGCTCCTGGGCATCCGCTCCTCGACGCGACGATCGACCTTGTCCTCCAACGCCACCGCGCGCTGCTCAAGCGCGGGACGGTGCTGGTCGCCGACGCGGATCCGCGCGAGGCGCCACGCGCGCTCGTCTACCTCGAGAACGCGATCCAGAGCGCCGCGTCGGCAGCCGACGGGACACGGCGGGTCGTTTCGCGGCGACTGCAGTTCGTCGAGGTTGATCCCGACGATGCGCCCGAGCTCGCGGGTTCGGCGCCGTACCTGGACTACCGCCCGCCGACCGGCGAGGAGACTGCCCTGATCTGCGACGTCGCAGCCGAGCCGTGGCTCGCCGACGTCGAGCGACGCGCGCTTTCGTATGCCATCGAGGTCGCGGTGCCCGAGCACCTCGCGGACGTCCGCGCCCGCACGCTGGACCGCGTCGAACGCACGATGGCTGCGGTGAAGAGCCGGCTCACCCAGCAGATCGCCTACTGGGATCACCGCGCCGAGGAGATCAAGGCTCAGGAGCTAGCGGGCAAGAAGCCGAAGCTCAACTCCGGTCGCGCGCGCCAGCGTGCCGATGACCTCCAGGCGCGCATGGATCGGCGCATGGAGGAGCTCGAGCGCGAGCGCCAGCTCTCGCCGCTTCCGCCGGTCATCGCCGGAGGGGCGCTCATCGTTCCCGCGGGCCTCATCGAACGCCTGCGCGGTGAGCGTTCCGATCCACCCGGGTCCTTCGCGCGCGAGACCGAGCGCGTCGACCGCCTGGCCGTCGATGCCGTCCTGGCGGCGGAGCGCGCGCTCGGTCGCCGACCGCGGGAGATGGCTCACAACAATCCGGGCTATGACGTCCTCTCGCGCGATCCTGTGACGGACGAGCTCGTGTTCCTCGAAGTCAAGGGCCGCGTGCTCGGCGCCGACGACGTGACGGTTTCGCGCAACCAGCTGCTCACCGCGTTGAACAAGCCCGACACGTTCATCCTCGCCCTGGTTGCCGTGGCCGACGACGACACCACCGAGGTTATGTACCTCCAGCGCCCCTATCGCGGCCACGAGGAAGCGCTTTTTGGTGTGACGAAGGTGACGTTCGACTGGAGGGATCTGTGGGACCGCGCGTCGACGCCGAAGCCGCCGGACCATCCGCCGGTCGAGCACTGGATCGAGTTGATGGTGGAGCGGATCTCGACGCAGTTTCACCCTGAGCGCATCGTGCTCTTCGGCTCCCACGCCCGCGGTGACGCGCGACCGGACTCGGACATCGACCTGCTCGTGGTGCTCGACGAGGTCGAGAACAGCCACGAGGCTGCCGTCGCGATGCGCGTGGCGGTGAGCGACATGCCGGTGGCCAAGGACATCGTCGTCGCGACGCCAGAGGAGATCCGAAGGCGCGGGCATCTCGTCGGTACCGTGCTGAAGCCCGCGCTCGAGGACGGCCGGACCGTGTATGCCCGATCCTGAAGCCGATGCGGAGGCGCGCGAGTGGCTGCGCTTCGCCGACGACGACCTCGTACTCGCGCGCGGTGGGATGACCCGCCGCCAGATCTTCCGGCCTCGGCAAGTCTGCTTCAACGCGCAACAGGCTGCCGAGAAGGCGATCAAGGCGCTCCTCGTCGCTGAGCAGATCACGTTCGGCTTCACCCACGACCTGGAGCAGCTCGCGCAGCTCCTGCCGCCGCCGCGGGGCTCAACTGCGGCCGTCACCGACCTCGCATGGCTCGGTCAGTGGGCGACGGCGACCCGCTATCCGGGCGGCGTCGAGCCTGACTGGGCCCAGGCACAGCGGTCGGTCGAGATCGCGGCGACGGTCGTCGCCGCTACGCGTGCGAGTCTCGACGGCACGTGACGCCAAAGCGCAAGCTCATCGAGGTCGCCCTTCCGTTGGAGGCCATCAACCGTGAGTCCGCGCGTGAGAAGTCGATCCGTCACGGCCACCCGTCCACGCTGCACCTGTGGTGGGCACGACGCCCGCTGGCCGCCTGCCGCGCCGTGCTGTTCGCGTCGCTCGTCGACGACCCGTCAGCTCATCCCGACCGATTTCCGACCGAAGCTGACCAGGAGGTCGAGCGCCAGCGGCTCTTCAGGCTGATCGAGGAGCTCGTGCGCTGGGAGGCGACCGCCGATCCGAAGATCCTCAAGGCGGCCCGCGGGGAGATCGCCGCATCGTGCCCGGACGGTCCGCCGCCGGTGCTCGACCCGTTCTCGGGAGGCGGTTCGATCCCACTGGAGGCTCAGCGGCTCGGGCTCGACGTCCGCGCGAGCGATCTGAACCCCGTGGCTGTGCTCATCACCAAGGCGCTCGTCGAGCTGCCGCCGCGTTTCGCCGGCCGCGCGCCGGTCCATCCCGACGCGGAGATCCGCTCGGGCGCGGGCTGGACCGGAGCTCGCGGCCTCGCCGACGACGTCCGTCGGTACGGCGCCTGGATGCGCGAGGAGGCACGCAAGCGGATCGGGCACCTGTACCCCGACGCGACGCTGCCCGACGGGACGACGGCGCCGGTCATCGCCTGGCTGTGGGCACGTACCGTGACCTGCCCGAATCCTGCCTGCGGAGCGACGATGCCGCTGGTCTCGACGTACAAGCTGGCGACCAAGCCGGGCAAGGAGCGTTGGCTGTCGCCCGAGGTCGATCACGTGGCGAAGACCGTGAGATTTCGCGTCGCGTCGTCCGAGCCACAGGCAGAGCTGCCGAAGCAGGGACGCGGCGCTCGGTTCCGCTGTCTCGTATGCGGTGAGGTTGCGCCTGAGGAACACATCAAGGCCGAAGGCATGGCAGGGCGCATGGGGCAGCAGCTCGAAGCCATGGTGACCGACGCCGGCCGAAGCCGTGTATATGTAGATCCGTCGGATGCGCATGTCGTGGTTGCGACGAGCGCGGAGCCGGGGGACGCCCCAGCGGAGTCACTTCAGCACGACCCGCGCAACTTCTGGTGCGCGCAATATGGGCTCGCTCGATACGGCGACCTCTTCACCCCGCGCCAGCTTGTTGCACTCACGACGCTCGCCGCGCTGGTCGCCGAGGCTCGTAAGCGCGTTTTCGCCGACGGCGCCGCCGCCGATTACGCCAATGCGGTGGCGACCTATTACGGGGAGCGGCAAATATGGCGGTCATTGTGCGTACCGGATCAGCGGTGCTTGAAAATAGTTGGTGACGATCGCCGTCGTGCGAGTGCTGAGATAGGCGATGGTCATGTCCGTCAGCTCGGT
>JBPCJA010000034.1:0-25792 GCA_051005755.1 Solirubrobacteraceae bacterium | reverse complement strand
CGTGGCTGGACAACGACAAGCGCCTACACGCCCTCGCGCGCGAACTCGAAGCGCTCGCGATCCAAGCCGCCGAACAGGCCGAAGGGTGGGGGGAGAAATAACGTGCGAGAAGTGCGGAACGAGAGGTGTACGACGAGCACGGCGGCTTTTACGATCATGTCGACCCCACAGTCAATCTGCCGGCCGAGTTCGGCGCGCGTGCCGAGTTTCGCCACTTCGGGCCGCGCGTCCCGGCGATCGTCGTGTCGCCATTCGTGCAGGCGGGCGCTGCGTTCGGTTCGGCGCAGGATGACGACCCGACCTTCCTGTTCGACCACACCGCGCTGATCAAGACGATCTTGCTCCGCTTCGCGGGCGGCGACTTCAGCGGCCTGCCCAGCCGCGTCGCATCGTCCAGCCACCTCGGGCACGTCCTGACCGAGGGACCGCCCCGCAGCGCGCCCGAGATGCCGCAGGAGAGCGTCGAGAAGGTCGCCGACTGGTGGGCGAAGCACATCGCCTTTCGGCTCGTGCACCCGTCCGCTACGGTCCCGGCGCTTCAGGAGCTCGGGGTCGTCGAAGGCACGAGCGGACCGCAGGCCGGCGTCCAGGATCTGTGGTCGGTGCTCGGCCGTGCGCTCGACTGGATCAAACCCCGCTTGAAGCGTCAGCCGAGGCCGGACGCGCCGCGTTCACTCGAGGTCGCGCCCGCTCCCGTGGTCCTCACGGAGGCAAGCGAGCTGCAGCTCGGCGTCGCGGCCGCCGCACGGGACATCCGACAGCAGGGACTGCCGCCCGGGCAACCCTGAGCGTCCCCTGGAAAGTCCTGCACCTCGCTCCTCATTCACCTGCGGAACGCCTCGAGCAAGGGCGGTCGCTGCTCAGAGCGCTGAGTTCGTCCAGGAGCAGGCGGGTCCCGAGAGCGCTCCCTTCGTCCAAAAGGAGCCGTGTTCGGAGAGCGCTCCCTACGTCCAGGAGGAGCAGCCGGGGCCAACTGCCCCACGCGTGCTGCCTGGCATGGAAGGCAACAGCGTTGTGACGTCGCTGCGAGTGGCGCGGTACCGAGCGCCGAACGGTGCCGCGGTCCGCAGGGCAGCCCGCGCCGCGGGAACTTTGTCCGGCTCGACTTAGTGCGTGACCGCGGGCACCTCGGTCGCGGCTTGTTCGATGAGCCCGACCACGGCTTCCGGATGCGACAGGAAGATCGAGTGGCTACCCGCGGCCTCGACGATGGTCGCACCTGTCCGCTCAGCCATCGACCGCTGCGCCGGCGGTGGGATCATCCGGTCGTCGGTGGCGACGAGGTACCAGCTCGGTTTGCTCCGCCACGCCGCCTCGCTGATCGTGCCGCTCAGGGCGTCAACGCCCCACGGCACCTGCGAGTCGGCCATGAACGCGGCCGGTTCGGGCGAGACGTCAGCCGCGAACGACTCATGGAACTTGTCCCGGTCGAGGAACAAAAAGCCCTCCTGCGGCGGCAGGATCGGCGGCACCGGAGCGCCGGGCGGCGGATCGGCGATCAACGTGTTGACGGACTCGCCCGTATCTGGCGCGAACGCGGCGATGTAGACGAGGGCCGCCACGGTGGGATCGTTGCCCGCCTCGGTGATCACCGCTCCGCCATAGGAGTGGCCGACAAGGATGACGGGTTCGCCCTGCGCGTCGATGATGCGCTTGGTCGCGGCGACGTCGCCCTCCAGCGACAGCGTCGGGTTCTGCACGATCTTGACGCTGTAGCCGTCGTTCTTCAGTAAGCGGTAGACCTCCTGCCAGCCAGAGCCGTCGACAAAGCCCCCGTGGACGAGAACGACGGTACCTGCTCCACTCATGACGGCCTCCTTCGAGGGCTTCGACGTCGAGCCTAGGTCGCGCGGAACGCCCCGTCAATCGTGGCCCGGTCGAGGTGCGCATCTCAGTGCTCCTTCGGACGAGCACGGACACTCTGCGTGCCCGCCCACGAGAGGGCCGGACCTCGCGCAAGGCGCAAGTCTCGGCGCTGTGAGGGATGCCGCTGCTGTTCGTCCGAAGGAGCAGTTGCCTGCCCCGCTCCTGCGGGGTGGCTGATGGGAAAATGTTCAGGATCTTGCGTCGGTACCCCGCTCCGCGGAGTTTTCATCCACATGCGCGGCTGATGGCACCTGCGGTTGCGCGCACGTAACGATCAGCCTCGACGATCGGTCGGCCTCACGCAGGACGAGCGCCGGCTTGTGGGCGTGCGCTTCCACGAACCCCTCGACGACAACCTGCGCAACGAGCTGACCCAGCTCATTCGCCGACGCGGCTCGGCCGCCACCGCGACATCGAATTCGGCCTACGCGAACTCACGCGGACACGATGAGCGACGAGCCGACATCGCGCCTCTCCAGCGAGCAGGTCCTGGCCCTCAAGTTCGCCGCGCACCGCCAGCTCACACGCTGGTCCAACAAACGCGACCTGAGCCCGCACCAGCACGCCCAACGCACCGCGCTCACACGCGCCGTCCGCATCCTCCAAGACCATGCCTTCGCCGACGGCTGCGAGCTACGCGTTCCGAGCGACGAACGCGAACGTTGATGTCTGACGACTGGCGCAAGCTCGAGCGCGGACTGTTCGAGTCTGCTGATGGCCAGTGGCGTATCGCCAACCCGTGGAAGCTCAACACCGAACTGCGACATCGATGGCTGGTTGCCGAACGAGACTCCAGCGGATCGGGCTGGTGCATGCACGACGGCGACCACGCAACACTGCACGACGCTCGCGCCTATGTCGAGACTCTCACCGCATGAGCCTCAGCCAACTCCTGGCATACCGGCCGCACGCTCATGACGAAGCGAATGCGCCGCTGCCTGTCCCGCCGACTGCATCCACGTCGTCGCCGCCGAGAACACGCCCGAACATCGCATCAGCGCCGGCGAGCGCTACGCCGCCGTCTACGAGATCAACCTCGCGCGCTGCATCTTCTGCGGCTACTGCGAGATCGCCTGTCCGTTCGACGCCATCACGATGGGCCACGACTACGAGATGTCCGACTACAACCGCTCAGACCTCATCTTCACGAAGGAGATGCTGCTCGACGAGCCACTGGAGCGCACACCGCTGCGCAACGAGGGCGAGGAGCGCGCAGGAACCCCACGCGACTCAGCGCCCTTTACGAATCCCCCCAACGCGGCTTGCCACCGCCTTGCCGGCCTGCTTGACCGCCTCGCCGAGCGACTTCGCCGCCGAGATCGCCCCCTTGCCGGCGCCCTCCGCCGAGCGCTTGGCCTCGGCACCGCTCTTCTCCGCCGCCTTCCGCTGCCTCGTCGCCGCCCCCTTCTTCGCCGCTGCCTGTCGATCGGCCTTCGTCCGCTCTGCCATGTCTGCCCCTTTCATCGTGGCGTATCGCACGATCTTCCCATGCCATCGCCCAGCCGGGCGGCGAGGGTGTGCTTTCCGCGAGCGGCCTGCTGTTCATGCGTCGAGTTCGGCAGGTTGCTCCGGCGTTGACGCGCAGTTCCCGACGGAGTCCGCCGACGAGCCGTCTCCAGCGATCGAGAGGTGGGCGGCGTCGCGAATCGGCTTGATGGCCGTCGCGCTCTCCGCCGCGGCGACTGCCAGCAGGACGGCGAGCAAGCACACGATGTAGCAACTCGCGTTGCGTACGGGCGTCGCCTTCCGGATGAGCCAGAGGAACGGCTTGCCAAACAGATCCGAGTGAGGCTCGAGCGACATCACGAGCCAGGCGAAGCCCGCCGTATTTCGGACCCACTCGCTCCCGCGCTGGATCTGCGAGTCGCGCGTCGCAACAAGCGTTGCGCCGGAAACTAGTAATACTGCGAAAAACAGTCCCAGCGCAAGCGCGGCGACCGCAAATCCCGAAGAGTCCGAACAGAGGCAGGTGGCGCGGCGTGGGCGACCGCTGCCCGCCCGCATGCCACCCGCCCGCGGTGCTCAGGCTGCGTTCTTGCCTCGCGCGGAAGCGAGAACCCAGAACTTCACCTTGCCGGCGTCCGCAGTCCGGCCATCGACCGTGCTTGCGGTCAGCGTGGCGACGTACGTGCCTGGCGCCAGCGCGGAGGGCGACTGCGGGAGGGCCATACGGCGCCGGCCCGCATTCAGCCTCCGTCGGACGAGCATCCGCGCCTGGGCGCTCGGACTCGTCCGTGCGGGGAAGAGATTGCCCGCCGCTCCGACCGGCACCGATCCCGGTCCCGCGCCGGCGGGCAGCTGGAACACAATCGGCGTACCCAACCGGCCCGGTCACCGCGCGGGCGGCGCGTCGGACAGTGCTTGAACGGGGACGAGTTCAGCCGGCGGCGGATCGTGAGAACGATCGTCGCGGGCTCCGACAGCGCGAATGTGAAGCCCAGCCGGCGCCGGGCCCCGGCGAGCGGCCCACCGTAGCTGATACATCCCGGGCTCACACCGAAGCCGGTGAGGCCCAGGACGGACGAAGCGGCCACCGGAGGAGAAGGCGGCGGCGGGGGAGGAGCCGCCGGAGCCGGCGGCGGGGGAGGCGGAAGCGGAGGATCAGGGGGAGCAGGGGCCACCGGGTTCGGAGCGCGCGGCGCATCGAACACCGCCGCACGGATGTCTCCCGCGGGGTTGTCGATGTCGCCCAGGTTGCGCTGCCAGACCACCACGGCATCCGCCTGCGGTGAGAACGCGATGTCTAGCTTCGTCGCCGCTTCACCCGGCGACAGCACCTGCGCATCGTCGAAGCCACCCGTGGCGTTGCGCGCCGAGACCAGGACGTTGGCCTGATCTCCCGTCGTGCGGATCCATGCGATGTACAACGTGCCCGCCGAATCAGTGGCCAGGCGGGCATCCGAGCTGTCACCGCCGCCGGGAACCGATTGCGTCGTTTCAGGCACACCGGGCGCCTCGATCCGGACGCGGACCGCCTCGCTGTCTTCGGAAGCCTCGGTCCAGGCGAACGCGATGCCGGGCCCGGGCACGGTGGCGAGCGCCGGTTCGCTGGCGACCGCGCCGGAGGGAGAGATCGCGCGCGACGCGGCGAAGGCTCCACCAGGCAACGCGGTCGCTTCCTTGATGCGTCCATTGTCCGACGCGTCCAGGCGCGTCCACGCCACGTGCAGCACACCGCCGTGATCGAAGAGCACCTCGGGTTCGCCTGCATTGGCATCGCCGCCAGAAGCGACGCGGGGCTGGGACGGGGTGGCACCGAGCGCGCCATGAAGGACCCGTATCTGGCCGCGGCCAGAGCGGTCAACGCTCGTCCAAGCGACTGCGACCGCGCCATCGGCGCCGACGGCGATCGCTGGTTCCGAGGCATTCTCGCCGGGCGCGGTGAGGCGCCGGGGCGAAATCACCCCACCATCGGGCCCCAGGCCAGCCCCCATCACGATGCCCGAGCCGCCGGCATCTTCGACCACCCACGCAGCGTAGACGTCGCCGCCAGGTCCTCGGCCCAGCACAGGCTCCGCGGCGCCATCGACGGTAGCCAGCGCCGGACCGGCCGCAAACGGGCCGCCCAGCGGGCGGCGAGCCGTCGGCAGCGTCGAAACGCCTCCTGTGTCGGATGCCCAAGCCAACGTCAACTGCCCGGACCCGTCGTAGGCAGCCGCAGGCGCGTCGATCGCCTGGTTGTCTCCAGGCACCACGCTCACGGGTGGCGACCAGATCGGGGCGGCCGGTGCCGTACCCGTGAACGCCAGCAGCGCCAAGCAACTCGCGACCGCAGCCACGAGCCGCCGACGGCTGGTCATTGGATCCCCCAAGCCCACGCCGTGGAGGCTAGCGCGAGCAGCCACATTCAGGTCTAACGCCCGCGCGGTGGCGGTCGTGGGCATTTGGTGCCGGGTACCTGCTGGTAGGGTCCGCGCTGATATCGCGGCGTTGCTCGGGAAGCCGGCGTGTTGGTCACGATGCGATCCGCTGGCTGGCGCAAACTCAACTACCAGCGATGCCGCCGTCCATCGTTTCAGAAAAAGGAGGCGGAATGGTTGCGATGAGGTCACCTCTGCCGAGGACGAGTCCTCGCCGGTGCGTCGCGCTGGGTGTTCTCGCGCTCGCAGCCGGCGCGTCGCCCGTAGCAACCGCGGAAGCCGTCCCAGCAGCGCAGACGATCCGCTGCACATCGGGCAGAACCGGATTCGACTTCTGCAAGAACGTGAAGTTTCCGATCAAGAAGTGCCGCACGGTGCGCGTGAAGATCATCGACTCCGGAGACAATCGCTGGATCAAGGTCCAGGTGCGCAAGCCTGGAGAAGACTCAGCCCGCTGGGAGTCCGACAAGCTCCGACCAGGCCAGACAGACAAGGGTCAGGCCGCTGGGAGGGACCGCTTCAAGCCCGCCATCTGGGTCGACGCGGAAGGGTTTTCCGGGACGGACGTGACGATGCGCCTCCGCTTCAGCGGTTGCTGAGACGCTACGTCTCCAGCCAGACCGTCCGGCTCCTGCGGGAGCCGGTCGCCGCGCTGGCGTGTTGCGTGCTCGTGCTGGCGAGCGTCGCGGCATACGCTGGTGGTGGCGCGTGCAGCCAGGGGAAGCGTCCCGGAGCCTATGGGGCGTTCGTCTGCTACGCGCCCGATGCGTTCGTGTTCCTGCTGCCGGCGCTGGCAGCCATGGTCGGCGGGATGCTCGTGGCGAGCAGCAGGTCGCGCGGCGAGGACGTGATCTACGCCGTGCGCGGCTTGGCGGGACCGCGCCTGGCCGTGGGTCGGCTGCTCGCGGGCAGCGCGGCGGCGGCGGCGGTCGTGCTCGTCGCCGGATTGATCCTCGTCGCGCTCGCGCTGCTGTTTCTGCCCCATCGCCCCGAGCTTGAGATCGCACCTGGAATAACTGTTGACGCTGGTGCCCGCGTGCGGGAGCCTGGGGTACCGATTCCCGCGTTGTGGCACTCGGCGCCGCTCGCGGGAGACCTCGTGGGCGTAGTGGTCTATGCGTTGGCGGCCGCGGCGCTGGCCGCGGTCGGCAACGCGGTCGGCCAGCTCGTGGCCCAGCCGCTCATCGCGTTCGCAGCCCCTGTAATGCTCGTGCTCGTCACGCAGGTGGCGCCGCTGCCAGGCGCGGGGGAGTGGATCTCCGGTTACGCATACCTCAATCTGGAGCCCGTCTACTCGACGATGACGCGGATTGCGGGGGACTGGCGGCTGCCGGCCCTGCTGGGGTACTGGTGCGCGCTGCTCGCGCTGAGCTTCACGGTGGCGATCCTCGCCGCGCGCAGACAGGCGGCCGCGGCATGAGCGCCCGCGCCTCAGGCATGGCGGACCGCCGGCGTGGTCGCCGCCGCGTCAGCGCGAGGTCCGCGACGCCCGGCGATGCCGTCGTCGTCGCGCGGGGACTGGGTCGCCGCTATGGCCAGCAGTGGGCGCTTCGCGACGTCGATCTCGATCTCGCCGGCGGTGAGATCCTTGGGTTCATCGGCCCCAACGGAGCGGGCAAGAGCACGTTCCTGAAGCTGCTCGCGGGCCTGACGCGCGCGTCGGCCGGCCACGTCGAGGTGCTCGGCAGCGACCCGGCGCGACGGGTCTCCGACGACCTCGGGCTCGTCGCGGAGCACATGGGCCTCGTACCAAACCTATCGGCGCGCCGCAACCTGCAGCTCATCGCGGCGATCCGCCGCCGGGCGAGCGACGACGACATCGATCGCACGCTGACGCTCGTCGGCCTCGACCCCCGCAATCGCAAGGCGGTCCGTGGCTTCTCGCTTGGCATGCGCCAGCGGCTGCTGGTCGCGCAGGCGTTGATGGAGCGGCCGCGACTGCTGCTGCTCGACGAGCCCACCAACGGCCTGGACCCCGAGGCAATCGTCGCGCTGCGCGAGCTCCTGCGACGGCTCGCCGACGAGGACGGCGTCACGATCGTGCTCGCAAGCCACCTGCTGACCGAGGTCGAGCGCGTCTGCGACCGCGTCCTGCTCGTCGCGCGCGGGGAGATCCGCCGCCGGCTTGACCTGCGCGACATGCAGGGCCTGCTGCTGCGCGTCGAGCCCGCGGAGGCGATCGCGCAGCTCGAACGCCACGCCGCCGCCCGCGGCATCGTGCTGGAGCGACTCGACGAGACGAGCGAGGTTCTCCTGCGCGATCCGCGACCGATCCCGCAGGTGCTGCACGAGTTGCTCGACGCCGGGGTGCCGATCGTCGAGGCACGGCCGGCACGCGCGTCGCTGGAGGCCGAGTTCCTGCGCATCCTCGACGGCGGCGCCGCGCTATGACGCTGCTCGCCCTTGTGCGGCGAGATCTCCTGCGCCTACTGTGGCGTCCTCGCAGCCTGCTCCTGCTCGCATACCTTGCGGCCGCAGCATGGGCGAGCGTCTCCGTCCCCAATGTGGAAGAGGGCAACGGCGTGCGCCCGATCGGCGTCGCTCTCACCGACGCGATCCCGCACGCCTTCCGCGACAACTGGTCGCTCGTGGCGACGCACGCGCTGCCGCTCGTGGTGCTGGCGACGGCGCTGATCGTCGAGGATCGCGCGGACGGGGGGACGTGGATGACCGTCCACCGTGCCGGCGGCAAACGCCACTGGTGGACGGCCAAGCTCGTTGCCGCGGTCACGTTGGCCGCCGTGCTCGTCGCGCTGTCGGCCCTGTTGGTCCTCGCGGCCGCGTTGGCACGCGGCTGGGACCCGACGCTGGCGGTCAGCGAATACGCCCGCGCCGGGACCGACATCGGTTACGACCGTATCGGCGACACGTCACCTCTGGTGGGAACCGTGATCGTGGTCGCGCTGCGCATCGCCGTGCTCAGCGCCCTCGCCCTCTTCGCCGTGGCGCTCGCGGTCATCGTCCGCCGCTCGGCAATCGCCTACGCGCTGCCGATCATCCTGCTGGTCGCCTACTGGCGCTTGACGACTCGTGCCCTGCCCGTGAGCTTCACGACCCACGCGGATCTGCTTGCCCAGGCGTTCTGGGACCATCACGGTCCGGGCTACGAGGTCTCCTGGTGGTGGACACCGCCGGTCCTCGCGCTGTGGACGCTCGCCGCACTGGCGCTCGGGCGGGCGCTCGTCAGCCGCGCGGAGGTCACCGAGTCATGACCGTGGTGTACGTCACAAGCGCAGAGCAAACGACTGTGGAGGACGCCATGACACGCAAGATTCATCGGCTGGCCATCACAGCGATCATCTGCGCATGCGCGCTGCTCTCCAGCTGCGGCGGCGGCGCGGACGAGCCTCGTGCCCTTCCAAACGTCACCGGAATGACGCTCACCCAGGCGGAGAGGCGCCTGCAGAGCACGAACGTCTCGTGGGTCTTCAACGAAGAAGAGGGGCCAGCCGCAAAGCTGTTCGAAACCGTTCGCGAGTCGTCAGGAAGCGCCAACACAGCGCTCGCCAACCGACGTGTGGCCGCCCAGGACCCGAAGCCGGGCTACAAGGTCACAAGCGGCGACGTCGTTCTGCTCAGGCTCCGCCGCTGACGTTCAGCGCGGTTCGTCCGCCGCTGCCTGAACGATGCCCGTCCGGCCGAAGTCAGCGGCCTTGAACGGCTGCGGCCGTTCGGTCGCCTTCGCGATCACCCGTCGTCGGTCAGGTTGTCCGGATGCTCGGCGGGAAGCTCAGGCTCGTCGCGCTCCCACATCTGCTCGATGAGGTTGATCTCGCGCTCGTAGTGCCAGGCGAGCTCCGCGTCGTTGTCGCGGTTCCAGCGCGCCTGGTGGATGTACATGTAGACGTGGTCGGCCGAGATCGGCGCCGTGAAGTCGCCGACGCGTGCGACGAACGCCGCGCGGCGGCGGCCGTAGTCCTCCTCGAGCCTCAGCGACCAGCCATCCTCGGCGGGCGGGCCGAGCTCGCCGCCGTCCTGGTCTAGCAGCGGCCGCTGCGCGGCTCCCGCGGCAGCGCTGCAAGCGCGTTCTCCAGCGGCGCGCGGATCGACCACTCGTCGTTGCACAGCGCGATGCGGATCTCGAGCAGGGGCTCGGGCGCGCGGTGCACGCGCAGGTCGATCCAGTAGCGGTGCGAGTCGCGGACCCGCAGCTCGAACCACGTGTGGTCGGACCCGGCGGGCTCGGCGCCGCCCTCCCGCAACGCGACGACGACCGCGTCCTCGAGCTCCGGCGCAAGCGTCAGGAAGTAGCTGGCCGACTCGCGACCCATCGTCACGAACGTACCCGCTGTTCGTGGCGACATTCGCTAATCAGGGGGCTGCGGCGGGTGGGTCCGAGGCCGATCGGGGCTTGCCCGAGGCGTCAGGGCGGATAGATTGCGCGCTTCATGGCGGAGGTGCTGTTCTTCCTGGCCGGGATCGGAGCGATTGCGGGGGCCGTTGGCGTGGTCGCCTTACGCAACCCGTTCTTCAGCGTGCTTGCGCTCGTTTCGCACCTGCTGTCCCTCGCGGCGCTGTTCCTGCTGCTGCACGCGGAGTTCGTCGCCGCCGCCCAGGTCGTCGTCTACGCGGGCGCGGTCATGGTCCTCTACGTCTTCGTCGTCGCCTACGTCGGCGGCCAGGACGAGCCGCTGGGCCCGCGCGCCGGCAGCGGTCTGCGCCTGGTCTCGATCGTCTTCGGCGCCGTGCTGTTCGTCGAGCTGTGCGCCGCGACGCTCGGCTCGGGCCTGCAGCTCATCGACACGAACGGGACCGCCGTCGGCCCCGGCTTCGGGTCCCCGGCGCAGATCGGGGAGCTGCTGCTGACGAGGTTTCTGCTGCCCTTCGAGGTCGCATCGTTCCTGCTGCTCATCGCGGCGGTCGGCGCGGTCGTCCTCGCGCGCCGGCGCGGCGGCCTGACCGCGGCCGAGGACCAGGCGCGCTACAGCGCGATGGACGTCCTGCGCCCGGCGTACACGGGCACGACGGCCGAGGGTGTCGGCGGGCCCCATCGGCTGCCCGCGGCCACCGCGGCGGCGCCCGCGCAGACGACCCCGGTCGAGGACGCCTGATGGACATCGGCTGGTACCTCGCCGTCTCGGCGCTGATCTTCACGATCGGCGCCGCCGGCGTGCTCACGCGCCGCAGCCCGCTCGTCATCCTGCTCTGCCTCGAGCTCATGCTCAACGCGGCGAACCTCGCGCTCATCGCCTTCGCGCGCATGCACGGCGATCCCGACGGCCAGATCTTCGCGATCATCGTCATGGTGGTCGCCGCCTGCGAGGTGACGATCGGCCTCGGCATCATCGTCGCGATGCACCGCGGGCGCCTGCCGATCGACGTCGACGAGCTGCGGGAGCTTCAGGGGTGACTGCGCGCCATTGCTCGACCGTCGTCTGCGCGAGGCCGGAAGGCCGGTCCTCGCGATGACGTCGCTGAAGATCTTCGCCTGGCTGACGCTGCTCGCGCCGCTGGCGGGCACGATCGCGATCGGCCTCCTCGGCCGCCGCCTGCCCGGCCGCGGTGCCGGCTACCTCGGCACCGCCGCGCTCGCACTCTCCTTCGCCTCGGCGATCGGCGCGCTCGTCTCGCTGCAGGGTCTCGGCGAGGAGGAGCGCCAGGTCGTCGCCGTCGCCTGGGACTACGCGAACACCGTGGGTGTGGACGCGCAGCTCTCGCTGCTCGTCGATCCGCTGTCGGTCTTCATGATCCTCGTCGTCTCCGGCGTCTCGATGCTGATCCACCTGTACTCGATCGGCTACCTGGACTCCGACCGCGGCTACGTGCGCTTCTTCGCGTACCTCAACTACTTCGTCTTCTCGATGCTGCTGCTCGTCCTGGCGGGCAACTTCCTCGTGCTCATCATCGGCTGGGCGTTCGTCGGCGCCGCGTCCTACATGCTCATCAGCTTCTGGTACCGGCGCGGGACCGCGACGCGCGCGGGCATCAAGGCGTTCGTCATCAACGTCCTCGGCGACGTCGGCCTCGTCCTCGGCACGTTCTTCATCTTCAAGCACGTCGGCACGCTGGACCTGCTCGGGACGTTCGAACGCTCCAAGGAGGCGTTCGAGCCCGGCAACGCGGACCTCACCGCGGGCTGCATCCTGCTGCTCGTCGGCGCGTGCGCGAAATCCGCCCAGATCCCGCTGCACACGTGGCTTCCGGACGCCATGGAGGGCCCGACGCCCGTCAGCGCGCTCATCCACGCGGCGACGATGGTGACGGCCGGCGTCTACCTCGTCGCGCGCATGCACCCGCTCTTCGAGCTCGCCCCGACGGCGGCGGACGTCGGGGCGATCATCGGCTGCCTGACGCTGCTCGTCGCCGGGACGATCGCGATCGCCGTCACCGACCTCAAGCGCGTCATCGCCTACTCGACGATGTCGCAGATCGGCTACATGTTCATGGCCGTGAGCGCGGGCGCGTACGCCGCGGGCCTGTTCCATCTCATGACGCACGCGTTCTTCAAGGCGCTGCTCTTCATGGCCGCGGGCTCGCTCATCGCCGCGATGGCCGGCCAGCAGGACCTCGACAAGATGGGCGGCTTCCGCCGCGCGCTGCCGTTCACGTACGGCTGCTTCGCCATCGGCGGCCTCGCGCTCGCGGGCGTGCCCCCGTTCTCGGGCTTCTTCTCCAAAGACGAGATCCTGCTGCTCATCGGCGACCGCGGGGGCTGGTACTGGATCCTCTACGTCGCCGGCTACGTCGGCGCGTTCCTCACCGGGATCTACACGTTCCGGATGATCTTCCGCGCGTTCTTCGGCGAGCCCGTGCCGGAGGCGCGTGAGCTCGAGCAGGGCCACCTGCACCATGCCGAGGTGCACACGAACCCCGCGACCGGCGAGGTCGAGGACACCGACGTCGGCTTCCCCGGTCCCGACCACCACATCGCCGAGCGCGAGCCGTCGATGAAGCTCGCGATGGGCACGCTGGCGCTGCTGGCGGTCGTCGGCGGCTTCCTGCAGCTCCCGAAGGTGACGCATGTCATCGACCACTTCCTCGAGCCGACCTTCCATGACTCCGCGCTCTACGAGCGCCATCCCAGCGACGGCATGCTCGCCTTCGGGCTCGCCCTCGGGACGGTCGTCGCGCTCGCCGGCATCGCGATCGCCTACTACGTGTGGGTTGCCAACCCGGGCCTGTCGGCGCGCGTGCGCTCCCGCCTGGCCGCGCTGCACACCGTCTTCGTCAACAAGTGGTTCTTCGACGAGCTCATCGACGCGCTCGTCGTGCGCCCCTCGCGCTGGTTTGGCTCCTTCGCCCAGCAGACGTTCGAGCGCGTCGTCGTCAACGGCGTCCTCGTCGGCGGCACGACGGGCGTCGTGAAGGCGGGCTCGTCCGCCGTCCGCGCCGCGCAGACGGGCTTCCTGCGCTACTACGCGGCGCTCATCGTCCTCGGGATGGTCGTCATCGGCTTCTACTTCCTCATGGCCGCATGACGCTGTACCTGTCGATCCTGCTCTTCGCGCCGCTGGCGTTCGGCGTACTCGGCCTGCTCGCGCCGCCGCGGGCGGCGGCGCGCGTCGCGCTGGCCGGCACGCTGCTGACGGCGGCCTACGCAATCGCCTTCCTCGTCGACTTCGACAGATCCTCGGGCGCGCTGCAATACGTCACCGACGAGACCTGGATCGCCGAGCTCGGGATCTCCTACAAGCTCGGCCTCGACGGGCTGAACCTCTTCCTCGTCCTGCTCGCGGCGGTCCTCTGGTTCGCCTGCACGCTGTGGGCGAGCATGCGCGACTACGACAAGCCGCGGCTCTTCTTCTTCCACCTCGCGCTCGCCGAGACGGCGGTGCTCGGCGCGCTGCTCGCCCAGGATCTCGCGCTCTTCGTCGTCTTCTTCGACCTCATGCTCGTGCCGTTCTTCTTTCTCACCGGCATCTGGGGCGGCGCCAAGCGCGTGCAGGCGACGATCAAGCTCGTGATCTACACGCTCGTCGGCTCGCTGCTCATGCTCACGGCGGCGGTCGCCACCGGCGTGCTCGCCGCGACCGGGCCGCTCGATCTGTCGTTCGCGTTCTCAGACCTTGCGCAGCGCCCGCTGGCGACCACGAGCCAGTACTGGATCTTCCTCTTCTTCGCGGCCGCGTTCCTCGTGAAGATGCCGGCCTTCCCCCTCCACGGCTGGATGCCCGACGGCTATCGCAACATGCCGCTGCCGGTGCTCGCGCTCTTCTCCGCGGTGCTGAGCAAGGTCGCGGCCTACGGCTTTTTGCGCATCTGCCTGCCGCTGTTCCCGGACGCGACGAGTCACTTCCAGACGCTCATGCTGCTCGTCGCGCTGGCGTCGATCCTCTACGGCTCGGCGATGGCCTTCACGACGACCGAGACGCGGCTCATCCTCGGCTACTCGTCGGTCGCGCAGCTCGGCTTCATCACCCTCGGGATCTTCGCGCTCAACCCGGAGGGCGCGCAGGGCGCGATCCTGCAGGCCTTCAACCACGGCCTCGTCGTGGCGCCGGCGTTCTTCATCGTCGCGCTGCTCGCCGAGCGGGCCGGCGGCTCGGAGGACATCCGCGGCATGGGCGGGATCGCGATGCGCGCGCCGGCGCTGGCGACGATGTTCCTCATCGTGACGTTCGCGACGCTCGCCATGCCGGGCTCGTCGAACTTCGTCGGTGAGTTCCTCATCCTGCTCGGCGTCTTCAAGTCGCAGATGGCGATCGCGATCGTCGCGTCGACCGGCGTCGTGCTCGCGTCCGTCTACGCGCTCCGGCTCTTCATCGCGACGATGCACAACCGGACCGGACCGGCCGTCGAGTCGCGCGAGCTGTCGCTGCGCGACGGGCTCGTCGTCGTGCCGCTCGTCCTCGCGATCATCGCGATCGCGCTGTACCCGCAGTTCGCGCTGGAGCGCAGCGAGAAGACGGTCGCCGGGGACGCGGCGCCGTCGGCGCTTGCGACCCAGCCTGGGAGCGGGCCGTGACGATCGCCGCCGCGAAGATCGTAGGACCCGAGATCGACTGGGCCGGGCTGTCGCCGCTCGTCGCGGTGTTCGGTGGGGCGCTCGTCGTGCTCCTCCTCGGCCTCGCGCGCTCGCGCGCGCTGCGTGAGATCGTCGTTCCGGCGCTCAGCATCCTTACCCTGGTCGTCGCGGCCGGCCTCTCGGCGTGGCAGTGGGGCGAGCGCACGGACCTCATCGCGGGCGCGCTGCGACTCGACGAGCTGACGCTCATCCTGACGGTGCTGTTCTGCGTCGCCGGCGTCTCGGCGATCCTGCTGTCCTGGCGCCACGTCGCGCCGCGCGAGGCGGCGCACGGCGAGTACCACGCGCTGCTGCTGACGTCGATCGCGGGGATGATCGTGCTCGTCGCCGCGCAGAACCTCGTGACGGTCTTCCTCGGCCTGGAGCTGCTGTCGATCCCGCTCTACGTGCTGTGCGCGACCGAGATGCGCCGCGCCTCGTCGCTGGAGTCGGGGTTGAAGTACCTCGTCGTCGGCTCGCTCGGCTCGGCGACGTTCCTCTACGGCCTGGCGTTCCTCTACGGCGCGACCGGCGCGACGGACTTCGGCGACATCGCCGCCGCGCTGCGCGGCGGCGGCGACCTCCTCACCGACCCGCTGCTGCTGACGGGCATCGGGCTGACGATCGTCGGCCTCGCCTTCAAGAGCTCCGTGGCGCCGTTTCACCAGTGGACGCCCGACGTCTACGAGGGCGCCCCGACGCCGATCACCGCGTTCATGGCCGTCGCGACGAAGGCGGCCGCGTTCGGCGTCATGCTGCGCCTCTTCGACGTGGCCCTCATCGACGCGTCGGTCGACTGGGCGCCGCCGCTCGCCGTGCTTGCAGCGGTGACGATCGTCGTGGGCAACGTCGGTGCGCTGGGGCAGTCGTCGCTGAAGCGGCTGCTGGCCTACTCGTCGGTCGCGCAGGCGGGCTACATGCTCGCCGGCGTCGTCGTGGCGTCGCGACTCGGGCTGCAGGCGACGGTCTTCTACCTCGCCGTGTACCTCGTCATGAACCTCGCGGCGTTCGCCGTCATCGTGGCGCGCGAGCACGAGACGCCGTACGGCGACGACATCGCGTCGCTCAACGGGCTCGGCGCGTCGCGGCCGCTGCTGGCCTGGCCGATGACGATCGCGATGCTCGCGCTCGCCGGCTTCCCGGCGACGGCGGGCTTCATCGGGAAGTTCTACCTGATCGACGCGACCGTCTCCAACGGCTACACGTGGCTGGCGGTCTTCATCGTCGTTGGCTCGATGATCTCGCTCGCGTACTACCTGCGCGTCATCGCGGCGATCTGGATGACCCCCGACGAGCAGATCGCCCCCGCGGCACTGACGAGCCCCGACCGGCCCGTCCTCGCCGGCGGATCGGACGAGGCCACCGCGCTGCGCGGACAGGGCGAGGTCGTCGCGGTCGCCGTCGTCTTCGGCGCCCTGACGCTCCTCCTCGGCATCGTCCCGTCGCCGCTGTTCGACGTCGTGCGCGACGCCGGGGCAGCCGTGGGCCTGCTCTGAGGGCGCCGTCGGGGCGGGAGCTCGTCGCCACGGTGGCCCGGCACGGACCGTCCGGACCGATGCGCATCATCCGCGCATGACCGATGTCGATCTGGCTGACCTGCGAATTCCCGCCGACCTACGCGATCGCGCGGGCGAGATCCTGACCATCACCGAGCGCGCGTGCCTCGACAATCTCGACGCCGAGTACGCGCAGCTGTGCCGGCGCCTCGTCGGGCGACTGGCGCGCAAGCGGCCCTCTCCGCTGACTCGCGGCGGCGCGCGGATCTGGGCGGCCGGCGCGATCTACGCCGTCGGCCAGGTCAACTTCCTCTTCGATCGCTCCCAGCGCCCGCACCTCACCACCGATCAGCTCGCCGCCGCGGTGGGCGTGGTCAAGACCACCATGGCCAACAAGGCCGCGCTGATCAACAAGACCCTCGGCCTGCGCGTCTTCGAGCCCGATCTGACGCGCGCTGCGATGCTCGAACAGCACCCGCTCGCCTGGCTGATCGAGGTCAACGACATCATCGTCGAGGCCCGCATGCTTGCACCGGAGCTGCAGGACGAGGCGCGCCGCCGCGGTCTGATCCCCGACCTCGACGCCGATCGCGCCGCGTGACCGGAACCGCCGCGCAGCTCGACGCGCTGACCGTCGAGGCCTACGGCGACGAGGAGCAGCTCCCCGGCTTCTCGTCGGGTGCGAACGCGCGTCCCGCTCACCCACCCCGCTCGAGCTTGTCGCCGCGACAGCCGCGCGGCGCGTTGAGCGGGTTGCAGCGCGCCGGCCCGCCGTCGGGGAGGGCAGCGACGAAGTCGCTGCCGTAGCGCGCGCTCATGCCGATCTGGGGAAAGTCGGTCGAGACGAGCTGCGCGCCGCTGGCCAGCGCGGCGTCGAGCATCGACGAATCGTTGGCGATGACCGTCTGCAGCGGCACGTCCGATCGCGTCCGCACGTAGTAGCCGCGGCGGACGAGCTCGGCGATCTGCGCCGTGTTGGTCCCGCGCGGTTCGTTGCGCTTGACGAACGCCGCGTCGGGCAGGCCCGGGCGCGAGTTGGTGAACAGCACGCGGCCCTCGAGGCTCGGCCCTCCCGCGACATAGGCGTCGCGGATCGGCCCGGGATCGTTGTCGAGCAGGAACAGCACCCGCCCGCGGCTGTCGCGCAGCGCCGGCCAGCCGTGGCCCAGCACCGACTGCTCGAGCGTCTCCCCACCACGGCGGACATCGTCGGGGGTGATCATCTCGTCGGCCGCGAAGACCGAGCGGATCTCGGCGTCCAGCGCGTCGAGGGCGGCCCGGTCCCAAGCTGGCGCCGCGACGCCGCGCTGCGCCCCGGCCCGGGGGTCGCTGCGCTTGAGCTCGAGCATGATCGGGATCGGCACGTGCTCGGGATGCGCATTCGACCATCCGCGTACCTGGCGCAGGCACGCGACCAGCTGAACGCATGTCGTGTCGTAGTCGAGGTCGGGGACGTGCAGCACCTTCGTCCCGGCCTGGCCCCACGCCGGATCGGGCAGCGGCCCGAGCCCCAGGTGCCGGCGCACGAGCGGCTCGGCGTACAGGCCGCCGTGCGGGTCTCCGAGCAGATCGAGCTCGAGCCCGCGCACGTCCTGCCGGGCGAGCTGCTGCGACAGGATGGCGTGGCTGTACTTCAGGAACACGTCGTAGTCGCCGGGCGTGGAGATGAGCGCGTCGTAGGCATCCTGCTCAGCCTCGCTGGTCTCGCGGTGATAGCTGTTGTGCGTCCCGATGACCTGCAGCTGGTTGACGCGCACTTCGTCGCCGCCTCGCGAGTCCGCCCGCCCACTGCCGCTGAAGGCCGCCAAGACAGCCACGAGCCCGAGGACCGCAGACAGCAGTTCAAAGCGCAACACGACACCTCCGTGTGTAGACGCGGCGCAGTCAAGCGCCCGACGCGCCCGCTGATGTAGCGGCGGCGTGAAGCTCCCGCGGTCGCTCGTCGGCGACGCCGAATGGTCACCGGAGGGTCACACGCTGGACACAGCAGCATCTCCCGGCGCTGGCCGCCGGCGTCGCTTCGCAGCGCCCGGGTGTCGCTGATCGCGCTGAGAAGACGTGCGAGCGGGCCCGCGCAGCGCAGTCGAGTTGCTCGACCGGTCAGCCGGGTACATCTCGCCCATGACCGAACATGAGCCACCCCCGACCGACGCCGGCGCAGGCTACCCCGAGGACAGCCAGACGGGAACGGGCATCGATCCCAAGGAGCACCCCGAGAACGAGATCCCGGAGGGCGACGCGCCGGACACGAGCACACCCGAAGACGGAGAGCCGGGCCAGGCGACCGGCAACCCGAAGGCTGCCGGAGGCTGAGAAGCGCCGATCCGGCGATAGCGCGGGGCGACCCTGGCATGCCAGGGATGCGAAAGGCGCCCCGGGGACGACTCGACAAGCCCAGCACCACTCACGATTGGCGAGTTTCCATCGCCCACCCCGAATAACTCGCCAATCGCGGCGCGGTCCCGCCACTGCCATCCCGGGGGATCCCCTCCGCAATGCCGCCGTTCGCCGGCGTCGCGCGGCACTCCAAGCCCTGAGAGCACCGGTCACAGCCGCCGCGGACCCCGCTCGTTAGCGGGGATCCTATTCGTCATCGTTTGACGTTACATGCTATGGTGGCGTCGTCATGAGCGTCATCCACGCGTCTGCGTCCCTGCTCGCCGCGGCCGCTGCGGACTCCGCGGGCGGCGCCTCGGCTCGGGATCTGGGCCTGGCCGGCGGAATCGCCGGATTCGCGGTCATCGTCCTGCTCATGGGCGGGCTCGGCCACCGCGCCGAGATCGTGCCCATCCTCGGTTGGTTCGAGCGCTTCGCCGAGCGGATCTCCGGCCAGCCGGCGTGGGCGTCGCTGCCCTGCGGACTGGCGATCATCTCGCTCATCACCGCCGTATTCGGCCTGTACTGGGACGTCTCGCTGCACATCGACCGCGGGCGGGATGCCGGCGTCTTCAGCAACCCGTCGCACTACCTCATCCTCGCCGGCCTCTACGGGATCTTCGCGGCCGGCTGGTTCTCGATCTGCCTGTCGCGTGAGGAGCGCGCCGACCGCCCCGGTCCGACCGCGATCCGGATCACGCGCGACTGGTATGCGCCGCTGGGCGGCCTCATGATGTGCGGCGCCGGCCTGTTCTCGCTGCTGGGCTTTCCGCTCGACGACTTCTGGCACCGGCTCTTCGGCCAGGACGTCACGCTCTGGGGCCCGACGCACCTCATGCTCATCGGCGGCGCCGCGATGACGCTGCTGGGCATCGCGATCATCCAGGTCGAGGTGCGCCGCGCCGTGCGGGCGAGCGGGCTGCCCGACCGCGAGTACGGCTGGGTCCGCCACCTGCGCCACGTCTGGCTGCCCGGCGGCCTGCTCGTCGGCCTGTCGACCTTCCAGGGCGAGTTCGACTTCGGCGTCCCGCAGTTCCAGCTCATCTACCACCCGCTGCTCATCATGCTCGCCGCCGGTGTCGCGCTCGTGGCCACGCGCGTGTGGCTCGGGCCGGGCCGCGCGCTCGGCGCCGTCGCGTTCTTCCTCGCGATGCGCGGCCTGCTGGCGCTGTCGGTGCACGACTCGCTCGGCCAGAGCCTGCCCCACTTCCCGCTCTACATCGTCGAGGCGCTCGCGGTCGAGGCGGTCGCGCTCGTCGTGTCGGTCAAGCGCCCGCTCGTCTTCGGCGCGGTCGCGGGCGCGCTCATCGGCACCATCGGGCTCGCGGCCGAATGGGGCTGGTCGCACGTCTGGATGCCGATCCCGTGGCCGGCCGAGATCCTCCCCGAGACGATCGCCCTCGGGCTGGCGATGGCGATCGCCGCCTCGATCATCGGCGCCTGGGTCGGCGCGCGGCTCGGCTCCGAGCGGATCGACCACAGCCCGCCCCTGCGCTGGGCGGCGCTGACGGCGGCGGTCGCGGCGTTCGCGATGCTCGCGGCGCCGCTCGTCACGCAGTCCCGGACGGACCTCAGCGCTCGGGTCGTCCTGCGCGACGTCGGCTCCGGATCGCAGCGCACCGCGATGGCAACCGTCACGCTGAGGCCGCGCGACGCCGCCGAGCACGCGACCTGGCTGACCGCGACCGCATGGCAGGGCAGCGGCCTCGTCGTCGACCGCCTGCGCGCGGTGGCGCCCGGCGTCTACGAGACGACTCGGCCGATCCCGCTGCACGGCTCGTGGAAGACGATGATCCGCCTGCACAAGGGCAGCGCGGTCCTCGGCCTTCCGATCTACGCGCCCGCCGATGCGGCGATCCCGGTGCCGGCGGTGGCCGCGCCGCGCAGCTTCGACCGGCCGTTCTCCCCCGACAGGAAGCTGCTGCAGCGCGAGGCCAGAACGCGCGAGGCGGCCGTCACGTCCGGCGCCTACGCGACCGTGCTGACGTTCACCCTGCTGCTGCTCTCGCTGCTCGCCTGGGGGCTGCACCGCGTCGGCGTGACCGCCGGCCTCCGTCGCGGTGTCCCGCCGACGCCGGCACCACCCGCGCCGCCCGAGCCCGACGAGCCCGAGCCCGCGACGACGCTGCCCGCCGACGTCTGGCCGGCGCGCCTGCCGACCTACGCCGGACGGTGAGCGACGTGCTCGAGCTGCCGGTCGACCGCGTCGTCCCAGCTGGGGATCGCGACGACGGGCCCCATGTGCGAATCGCGATCGTCGGTAGCGGCTTCGCCGGGCTCGGCCTGGCGGTCTGCCTCAAGCAGGCCGGCATCGACGACTTCGTCGTGCTCGAGCGCGCCGACGACGTCGGCGGCACCTGGCAGGCCAACACATACCCGGGCTGCCAGTGCGACGTGCCCTCGCACCTGTACTCCTTCTCGTTCGCTCCCAACCCGAACTGGAGCCGGACGTACTCGCACCAGCCGGAGATCTGGGACTACCTGCGCGACATCACGCGCCGCTACGAGATCGGCCCGCACATCCACTTCGGCCACGAGCTGCAGGCCGCCGCCTGGGACGAGACGAGCCGGCACTGGCGCGTCGACACCTCCCGCGGCGCCTGGACGGCGCAGCTCCTCGTCGATGCGACCGGCCCGCTGAGCCACCCGCAGCTCCCGGACATCAAGGGCATCGACGGCTTCGAGGGCACGATGTTCCACTCGGCCGAGTGGAATCACGACCACGACCTCGAGGGCGAGCGCGTCGCCGTCATCGGGACAGGCGCCTCGGCGATCCAGTTCGTCCCGCGGATCGCCAAGCGCGTCGGACAGCTGCACGTCTTCCAGCGCACCGCGCCGTGGATCCTCCCCCACACCGACCGCCCGACGACCCGCTTCGAGCGCCGCCTGTACAAGGCGCTGCCGTGCGCGCAGAAGGCCGTCCGGACGGCGGTCTACTGGAGCCGCGAGAGCTTCCTGCTCGGCTTCATCAAGGACCAGCGATTCATGGCCGGCGCAGAGCGCATCGCGGCGGCTCACCTGCGCAAGCAGGTTCGCGACCCCGAGCTGCGGCGCACGCTCACGCCGCGGTTTCGTCTCGGCTGCAAGCGCGTCCTGCTGTCCAACCACTGGTATCCGGCGCTCACGCGGCCGAACGTCGAGCTCGTCACCGATGCGATCCGCGAGATCCGCGGCAGGACGATCGTGCTCGCCGACGGCAGCGAGCGCGAGGTCGACACGATCATCTTCGGCACCGGCTTTCACGTCACCGACCCGCCGACCACGCGGCTCGTGCGCGGCCGTGACGGCGTCCTGCTCGCCGAGCGGGTCGCGACGGGGATGCAGGCCTACCTCGGAGCCGCGATCTCCGGCCTGCCGAACTTCTTCAAGCTCATCGGGCCGAACACCGGTCTCGGGCACAACTCGATGGTGTTCATGATCGAGTCCCAGCTGCGCTACGTCATGGACGCGCTGCGCGCGATGGACGAGCAGCAGATCGCGACGTTCGAGGTCCGCCCCGAGGCGATGGCCGCCTACAACGCGCAGATCCAGTCAAAGATGCCGGGCACCGTGTGGATGTCGGGCTGCGCGAGCTGGTATCTCGACGCCGAGGGGCGCAACACGACGATCTGGCCCGACTTCACGTTCCGCTTCCGCCATCGCACGCGGCGCTTCGACACGCGCGCGTACTCGCTGCGGCGAGGCGCTGATGTGACCGCGCCGGCGGTCGGCTGATGCTGCGCTCGCGCTTCGACGTCGCCGGGCGGACCGTCTTCGTCACCGGCGCGGCTCGCGGGATCGGCGCCGGCGCGGCCGAGCGGCTCCACGCCGCGGGCGCGAACGTCGCGCTTGTGGGCCTCGAGCCCGTGAAGCTCGCGGCGCTCGCCGAGCGGCTCGGCCTGCGGGCCGCGTGGTTTGGAGCCGACGTCACCGACTACGACGCCCTGCAGCGCGCGGTCGAGGGCACGACCGCCCGCTTCGGCGCGATCGACGTCGCGATCGCCAACGCCGGCATCAGCTACATCGGCCGCCTGGCGACCGCCCCGCGTGAGCAGGTCGAGCGCACGATCGAGGTCAACCTCCTCGGCGTCTGGCGCACGAACCGCGCCGTGCTCGACGAGATCGTGCGCAACCGCGGCTACCTGCTGAACGTCGCGTCGCTGAGCGCGGCGAGCCACTCGCCGCTCATGGGCGCCTACACGGCCTCCAAGGCGGGCGTGGAGGCGCTGACGGACTGCCTGCGCGTCGAGCTCGCCCCGACCGGCGCACGCGTCGGGTGTGCGTACTTCGGCTTCATCGACACCGACCTCGTGAAGGCGAGCTTCGCGCACCCGTCGACGCAGGCGCTCGAGTCGACGATGCCCGGCTTCGTCGCACGGCCGGCGCCGCTGTCGGACGCCGTCGACGCGATCGAGCGCGGCGTCGCGCGGCGCTCGGCACGATTCTGGGCGCCGCGCTACGTCGGCGCGGCGCTTGCGCTGCGCGGCGTGCTGCAGCCGCTCACCGAGCTGCGCCTGCAGCGCAGCCGCCGGCTCCCGCGCGCGCTGCGTCTCGCCGACCCGCCCCCAGACGCCGCGAGCGACGAGCACGCGCAGCTCGGCGTTGCAGCCGAGGCGCCGGCCGAGCATCCGTAGCGGGGGCCCACGCTCTACCCTCGGTGGGCATGCTCCGGCGCCCCGCAACCCCCGACGAGGAGCTCATCGGCGCCCAGCACGAGGAGGTCGCCAGCGAGATCAGCGACGCGACGCGCGTGGAGCGGATGGAGGCGGAGCTCACGATGGGCTTTCGCGAGCTCAATGGCCTGCACCGCGCGGTGTCGGTCTTCGGCTCGGCGCGCACGCCGCCGGGGACACCCGAGTACGAGTTGTGCCGCGAGGTCGGACGCCGCCTCGGCGAGGCGGGCTTCGCGGTCATCACCGGCGGCGGGCCGGGGGCGATGGAGGCCGCCAACCGCGGCGCCCGCGAGGCGGGGGCGCGATCGATCGGGTTGAACATCGACCTGCCGTTCGAGGCCGACGGCGCCAGCCGGTGGGTCGACCAGTCGCTGGACTTCCACTACTTCTTCTGCCGCAAGATCATGTTCGTGCGCTACGCCAACGCGTTCGTGGTGCTGCCCGGCGGATACGGCACGCTCGACGAGCTCTTCGAGGCGCTGTGCCTCATCCAGACCCAGAAGATCCGGTCATTCCCGGTCATCCTCGTCGGAACCGCCTACTGGTCCGGCCTTCTGGACTGGCTGCGCGAGCGGATGGCGGGCGAGGGCAAGATCGACGCCGGCGACCTCGACCTCCTGCACCCGACCGACGACCTCGACGCCGTCGTCGAGCGGGTCCTGCGTGCCGCCGTCGAGCAGGGCGTCTGAGGCGAACGAACTGCGGTACGTCCCAGAGGCGACTCATCCCCTGGGCTGTGCTGCGTCAGGGGGCCCCCGCTTCGGGACCCCCTGCGCACAGCTTTGCTCGTCGCGGCCTCAGCGGCCGGTCGTCGTCCCGAACTTGAGCAGCCCGGTGATCAGCGACACGATCCCCTCGAGCCCGGCGCCCGAGGCTGCGTGGGTGACGCCTGTGCCTTCGGTCGTTTCGGCGACCGCCGGCAGTGACGTCGCGCTCGCCGCCGTCGAGTCCCCCACATCTGCCGGAGGCAGGAACACGCACGCGCCGAGCAGGTTGTCGATCGGCAGTGCGAGCAGGGCGTCAGGGCAGTCACCGCCCGCCTTGGAGCTCGCGTTGGGCGCGTTGTCGAAGAGGTAGACGCACGCGAGCGCGCCGGTGCCCGGCAAGAGGTCCTCGAGGAGCACCAGATCGGCCTTGGCGCACGGCCCGCCCTCTGGGCGCGGCACGCAGGTGCCGTCCACGTTGATCTCGTCGTCATCGCAGGCCGGCGGCGTGGGAATGCACTTGCCGTCCACGTCGATCTCGCCGTCCTTGCAGACCGGCGGCTTCGGCTCGCACTTGCCGCGGACCTTGACCTCGCCCTTCTCGCACTTCACGGGCTTCGCCACGCACTTGCCGTGCTTGCGGACCTCGCCGGCCTTGCACTTCTTCTTGGGCTTCTCGCATCCGGACTTGTCACAGCTTGGCGCCTTGGGTGCAGCCACGGCCGCTGTGGTCCCGAGACCCATGAACGCGGCAACTGCGAAGACCATCACCAGAACTCTGCGCATACAGCCTCTCTCCTTGGTTGGTGGCACGGCACGATGGCACAAAAAGCGAAGCGACCGATCGCCCGCCGCGCCCTCCTACCCTTTTCCGGACCCGCGAAGTACCGAGCCGACAGCTTTCATCCGTCCGATCCTCGCGCGACGATGCGAGTATGAACCCTTCGGCAGCGCTCCAAGAGTCGGCAGCCACGCCGTTCGCCATGCGCGAAACCACTCCTTCCGCCTTCCTCATCTCGCGCCCGTCCATCGACGTCGATGCGATTCGGGCCTATCTCGAAGATGTCGGCGGTCTGTCGTGGCTGGAACGCCGGCTGGGCGGCGTCGACGACGAGCTCAAGGACGCAGAGATGCTGGTCGAGTTCTGCGGCCGCGCGTGCTACCGCAGCTGGGAGCCCGGGCTCAATCCGAACGTCACGCGCATCCGCGAGGACCAGCACGAGTACTTGGGCAACCTCCTACGCAGTCTTCACGGGAGCGTGCTCGAACACGCCAACTACACGTTCGCGTTTCGCAACGTCTCGCGAGTCTTCACTCATGAGCTCGTGCGACACAGGGCTGGCTCAGCCTTCAGCCAGGAGAGCCTGCGGTACGTACGCCTGACGGACCTCGGCTTCCGGCTCCCATCCGCGCTGGAGCCCATCCGAGCACAGGTACTCACTCTCGTCGAGCAGCTCGAGGAGTTCCAAGTGGCGGCAGCCGAGGAGCTCGGGCTCGATGACGAGGGCGTGCCCTTCGCCGTCAAGAAGGAGGTCACGTCGGCCCTCCGCCGCTTGGCCCCCCTGGGTCTCAGCACGGACATCATCTGGACGGCGAACCTACGGACGCTCCGACACGTCATCGAGATGCGCACCTCCCCTGGCGCCGAAGAGGAGCTGCGCCTCGTCTTCGACATGGTGGCTCGGATCATGCGCGACGAGGCGCCGAGCCTTTTCCAGGACTTTGAGCAGGACGCCGACGGCTCGTGGGTTCCGCAGCATCGGAAGGTCTGATACCAGCTTGCGGTCATGTTGGTAGGTGGTTGGTGGGTGGGTGTCGAACCGGGGGTTATGACTTCTTCTGTGCCGTTTTTGCCGGGGACCGTGGAGCGGATGGACGCGCTGCTGGGTTCGGG
>JBPCJA010000033.1:0-9283 GCA_051005755.1 Solirubrobacteraceae bacterium | reverse complement strand
GCCCCGTTGCTCGTGATCTGCGTCATATCGCTTGAGAGCTCCCGTTCCCCGCCCAAGTTATGCACAATTTCCGGGAAAAAATTACTGATGTTGAAAACGACTCAAGCTACATTGACAGAGAGGGGCGTGCGACGCGGTGGCGTCCACGGGAGTCAGTGGGCGGCCACGGCGGCCCGAGGGCCCTGCGGGAGCCATCAGTGATGCCCCGTTTGTGGACGTTTGGCACAAATTCGGCTGATGCGGTGGGCTCCGGACATGCCGAGAGCAAGTATGACGCGGTCGATCCCGCATATCCCGACGGATCACGCGCTGACCGAGCGGCGCTACCGGTGGGCGCGCGCGTACCGCGACGGCGAGATGGTCTGCGGCCGCGCCGAACTCACCGTCAGGGCGGACAGACGGCTGGGTCTGGCACCACGCGAACGTCGCTGCCTCACCGTGGGGTTCCTGGAGCGCCTGAACCCCGCGCTGCGCATGGAGCTGACCGAGCTTGTCCGTCGACGCGGTGCGGTCGCGCGGCGAGCCGCCGAGCGTATGCAACCGGTCGAGATCGTATTTGATGACCCCCGCCTGGGTCGCCAGCAGATCATCGGCTGGGTCCAGCCGCCACAGCTGCGACACGGCGACCTGTACGAGATCGAGTTCGGCCTCCGTGAGGCGGCGTGATGACCGACAGGCCGACAGATCGCCTGTCGGGCGACGAGATCATGGCGCTGAAGTTCGCAGCCCATCGTCAGCTCACGCGATGGGCACAGAAGGAACGGCTGTCGCCGCGCCAGCGCGCCCAGCGCGCCGCGCTCGCCCGCGCCGTCCGCATCCTCGGAGACCAAGCGTTCGCGCACGGCTGTGAGCTGCGCGTTCCCACCGAGGAGTAACCAGTGAGCGCCGATGCCTGACGACTGGCGCAAGAATCGAGCGCGAACTCAACGAGGTAGCCGATTCACTGCTCCGTGCTCAGCTGCGCCAGCGCTCCGCCGTCGACGACGAGCTCCTGGCCGGTGATGAACCCGGCTCGGTCATCGTCGACGAGGAACGCCACGGCTTCGGCGATGTCACGTGGGGCTCCGATGCGTCCGAGGGGCGTTCGTCGCACCAGCCTGTCCTCGGCGTCCGGGGCACGCGCGAACCCGGCTACCAGCGCCGGAGTGTCGACGGCGCCCGGAAGGACGGCGTTGACCCGTACGCCGACAGGGGCCAGCTCCAGCGCCGCCGCCCGCGTCAAGGCCGTCAGCCCGCCCTTTGCGGCTGCATACGAGGCGATCGACCGCGATGTCGCCCGGGCGTGCACGGACGCGACGTTGACGACGCAGCCGCGCGACCGGACGAGCTGGCGGTGGCACGCCTTGAGGCAGACGAACGCGCCCCGCAGGTTCACGTCGTGGACGTCGTCCCAGTCCGCGATGCTCATCTCTGCCAGCGGCTCGAAGAGCTGGATGGCGGCGTTGTTGACGAGCGCGTCGACTCGCTCGAGCGCACCGAGACGCTCGAGCACGAGCGCGGCATCGGCCAGGTCCAGTCGCAGTGCGCCGGGTCGCGCCACCGCCACGCGGTCCACAGCCACCACGTCCCAGCCTCGCCCGCCGAGCACGTCGCACACCGCCGAGCCGATGCCACCGGCCGCGCCCGTGACGACGGCCGTGCGGGTCACGCCCGCCGCAGGCCCGCGAAGAGGTTCTCGACGGCGCGCGCGCTCGCGCGCAGCACGGCTTGGCTCGTGTTGGACCCGTTGTGCGATCCGAACACGCACTGATCGAAGGCCCGCAGCCGGCTGGACGCGGGCAGGGGCTCCTCCTCGAACACGTCGAGCGCGGCCGCTGCGAGGTGCCCCGACTCCAGCGCCTGCGCAACAGCCGCCTCGTCGACGAGCGCGCCGCGCGCGACGTTCACGAGGTAGGAGGCCGGCGGCATGAGCGCCAGCGAGCGCGCGTCGACGAGGCGGCGCGTCTGCGAGGTGAGAGGACAGCACAGGACGAGGACGTCGCTGCGCTCGAAGAGGTCGTCGCGGCTCACGAGTGCGATGCGCAGCCGCGCCGCCGCCTGCCGCGCGGCATCCGTCACGTCGTGGGCGATGACCTGCAGGCCGAAGCCGACCGCGCGCCGAGCGACGGCCTGGCCGATGCTCCCGAGCCCCACGATCCCCAGGGTGTTCCCGGCGAGCGTACGGCCTTCGTGCTTCAGCCATCCCCCCGCCTTGACCGACTCGTGCAGACGATGGAGCTGGCGTGCGAGCATCACCACGTATCCGAGCGCCACGTCTGCCACCTCGTCCCCGAAGACCGCCGGTGTGTTCGTGACCTGGATGCCCGCAAGGTCCGCCGCGTTCCTGTCGATCCCGTTCGTCCCCACCCCCCACTTCGAGATGATCCGCATCCGCCGGGCGTGCTCGAGGACGCGCGCCGTGAGCGGGTCGTCCCCCGCGATCATCCCGTCGAAGTCGCCGATGAGACCGATGAGCTCGTCCTCCGACGGCTGCTGGACGACCGCAGGCAGCACGACGTCCAGCGCGCGCGCCTCGAAGGCCGGCCGGAACTCCTCGTAGCAGTTCTGCATCTGCCGGCAGGTGATGAGGACGCGGTCGCCGCGTGCGCTCATTGGTCATCCGCCGCGTACAGCGCCTCGACGACCTTCCAATCGATCTCCTCGTCGATGTCCCACGCCTCCTCTCGGTCGATCGGGAACAGCAGCGGGCGCGCTCCGATGCGCGTGCCCCTCCGCTGCAGCGTCTGTGCGGGGAAGACGTAGAGGCAGGAGTTCTCCTCCATCACGGCGGGGAGGTCCTGGGTGCGAAGCAGCACTGCTGGATCGTGATTGATCGCCCGGCCGTCCGCGGTGTAGAGCCGGGTCTGCAGTGCGGTGACGGTGAACAGCGCATCGTGTCCGTCTCGATCGCCGAGGTAGGTCTCGATCGCGCGGGTCACCGTCCCGGCGCGCAGCAGCGGGTTCGTGCTGTGCGTCTGGACGTAGAGATCGGCCGGCACCTGGGCGACGTCGTTGAGCAGCACGAGGTTCATGTCGACCTCGCCTCCGCGGATCTCGTCGGGGCGCATGATGACCCGGATCTCTGGGAACGCGGCGTGGGCGTCGGCGGCGATGAGGTCCGAATCGGTGTCGATGACCACCTCGGAGATGCTCGGGCACGCCTGGAGCGTGGCGACGATGTGATGGTAGAGCGGTCGTCCTGCGAGAGGACGGTAGTTCTTGCCCTTGACCCGCTCGCTGTCGTGGCGCATCGGAAGGATCGCCGCGATGTGTGGGTCAGGCATGCCAGCCGTCCTCGAAGAGCACCGCCCTCGCCGGCGCCGCCTCGATGCCGGTGACGCGCAGGGGGAGACAGACGAGGGTCCAGCAGCCCGGCGTCACCGATCGCAGGTCGATCCCCTCGAGGATGAGCACCCCGGCGCCGAGCAGGATCTCGTGGACGTCCGGCGGATCGTCGTAGCGCTGGATCGAGAGGTAGTCGATGCCGACCAAGCAGATCCCCCGTCGTGTCACCCATCGCGCAGCGTCCGGCGTGAGCGCCACGTAGTCCTCGTGAAACGGCGCGGCGTCCATGCCACGCCTCGAAGCGTTGTCCGTGCGCAGCAGCAGGCGCTCCGTGCCGTCCGGGATCTCGCATGCGTCCAGCAGCGCAGCGTCGATTGCCCTGCTGCCCGAGACGTCGACGACCGCCGCACTGCCGACCAGCGCCGTGAGCCCCACCTCGTCGATCGTCGCGCCGGCGGGCACGACGTGGCGCGGCGCATCGACGTGCGTCCCGCAGTGGGCATCGAGCCCGAGCAGCGTGGCGTTCGCGACGTCCCCCGCCGTGAGCGAGAGGTGGCTTCGCGACGAGAAGCCGGGGCTTCCGGGCCAGATCGGCGTGGACGCGTTGAGCGGCATCGAGATGTCGATGACCTGCGAGGTCATGTGACCAGCGTCGCCTCGTCGTAGTCGATGCGATGCCCGAGGGCATCCTCGGGCACGGCCGCGATCCCCTCCGACGAGGACTTCGCGTAATAGAAGCGCCTCGCGAGCAGGTCGGTCACCGGACCCTGCTGTGCGAAGCCGCGGTAGGTCCCGTAGAACTGGGCGAGCCGGAAGCGCGTGACGTCGAGCGCTGTCGGCACGGTGAGCACCCCCTCGCGCCGGGCTGCGAGCAGGTCGCCCAGGATGTTGCTCGTCGCTCGGTGGATCGCCGCGCCGGGGCCCATGCGCTGCTCGCTGTAGATCGCCTTGTGAGCGATCGCCTCGCGCCGGTAGCGGTTGACGGTCTGCTCGAAGCCCTCGTCGTGGACATGCGCGATGGGTGCTTCGGCGACATAGGACGCGACATGGCCGGCGGCGATCGCGCGCTTGGCCCAGTCGAGGTCCTCCAGGCCCGTCAGATGCTCGTCGTACGGCTGCTGCGCCCACACCCCGACGCGTATGGCGGCGTTGGCGTTGTTGCAGAACGGATGACGCTGACGGGCGACGGATGTGGCGGGGAACCACTGCTCGAGGAGGCGCTGTTCGGAGAAGCGTCCCCCCGGAGGAATCTGCTGGCGACCGTACGCGACCGCGACCTCGGGGTCGCCGAACGGCGCGATGAGCTTGGCGATCCAGGTGTCGTAGATCGGATACACGTGAGCGCTGACCAGCACCGCGAGCTCGGACGACACCCTCGCCAGGCCGACGTTCAGCGCACGGCCGAACGAGAAGTCCTCCGGCGCGATCCTGACGATGGTCACCGGGAAGGCCGCCGCGATGGCGAGGGTCGCGTCGGTCGAGCCCGAATCCACGAGGACGATCTCGTCCGGCACCGCCGTCTGGCGACCGACGCCCGTCAGCAGCCGGCCGATGTGCGCCGCCTCGTTGAAGCAGCGGACGACGAGGGCAACGGACCGCGATTCGCCCGGATGACACGCGGAGGGATGCAAGGTCAGATCCCGCCGCTCCGCAGTAGACGGCGCCGCGACCTGCGGGCAGGGCGGTCGGGGAGTGGCCGCTCGTGGGCGATCGCCGCGGGCAGGTCGCGACCGAGCCAGCAGGCGAGGTCCACGTCGTCGAGCGCGTCCAGCGCTGCCGCCATCCCGACCTTGCGCACCGTCGGCCTGTGTGCGTCGCTGGCGACGAGGTGGGCGAGCTCGCGGTCGAGCAGGCGGTGGGCGGTCTGTGCGGCGCGCCTGCCGGCGCGGCCGTCGAGCGACGACGCCGTCAGCTGCACGAGCGTGCCTCCGTCGACGAGCGGTCGCAGCCGCTCCGGATCCTCCTGGATCAGCGAGTTTCGCTCCGGATGTGCCAGCACGGGCGTCATCCCGCCGAGACGCAGGTCGAAGAACGTGACTCCGATCCAGAGCGGCCACCCGCAGTACGGCGTTTCGACGAGCAGGTAGCGCGGGTTGCCGGCGAGGCAGAAATGCCGCAGCACGTCGAGTCCGAGCTCGGGGATCATGTCGAGCGCGACCTCCCCTCCGGGTCGGACGTCGACGCCGACCCCCTCGGTGCGCAGCCGCTCCCGAACATCCTCGACGAGCAGGCACATGATGGCCGATCGGGTCGGATAGTCGGTTCGTACGTGTGGCGTCGCAGCGAGCACGCTGATCCCGTCCCGCTCGGCCGCTCGTGCGATCTCGACGCTGTCGTCGAAGCTGTCGGCGCCGTCGTCGATCCCGGGGAGGACATGCGAATGGAGGTCCACGAGACCGCTCCAGCCGCCTTCGGGGCGGACCGCGGGGGGACGGGCCCGGATGGGGCGCAGCTGCTTCGTCCTCACGTTGGGGTCTACGCACCGCGGGGGACGTAGCTGACAGGTCGGTCGGAAATCCTCCGTCGCCGGGCCTGTTCAGGTCGGGTAGGGGTTGCTGGTCGGCGACGAACGTTGTCATGTGTCCTCGGGCGGGGCGTCGCACGAGCAGCTCGCTGTGCTTGTGGCCGGAGCGGCTCGAGGCGGAGGTCGTGGAGTTCGAGGCGGAGGTCATCCAGGGCGAGCATCGGTTTGGCCGCCAACAGCCGGAACTCGTCGCGGCCGCGTGACCTCGGCGGCTCGCTGACGGCATCGATAAGGGAATGGCGCGAGGGTGGCTTGCGGGCGCCGCGCGCGGCGGAGCGCGCGCGGTCGTAGGCGAGTCGTGGGCGCGTGGGCGATACGGAGGGGACGGTGAGCGTGTCGCGTTTTCCCTCTATGGCGGGGGGAAACGCGACACGCTGGGCGAGTCGCGGCGGTGCGGGGCGCTTTGCGCATGACATCCATGCGCCGCGGCGCCCCGCCCGCGCTACGCCGGGGCCCACGCGGCCGCGGGCACTCGGACGTTTCACAAGGCTCGCTGGACAGCATCGTTGAGATGTCCGCCCGAATGCGCTGGTCCGGCTTGGCGCCGCACCAGCGGCGACTTCTTGGCTCCCAGCCCGAGGAAGGCGCCAATCGATGCCGGCGGCCGCGTCGATTGGCGACTTCTTGGCTGCCAACCCGAGGAAGGCGCCAACCGCGCGTCGTCCCTTCGCTTCCGCTCCGCGCGTCGTCCCTTCGCTTCCGCCCCGCTGCAACCCCATGTCAGTGATTGCCGTTCGCCGGCGCTCGCACCCAAACCCGGCGACTGGACTGACCGTCTCCTGCCCGCATCCCTCCTACGCCGCGGCGTGCCCTGCTCGCGATGCCGCGGTGGGCCGCTAGCGTGTCGCGTTTGCCTCCATAGCAGTCGCCGGGCGATTCTCTAGACCGTCCGGACCGGCGATCGCGTCCGCCGCGCCGGCGCCTTCCCGAGCCGCCCGACGATCTGCTCCGCGTAGCGCGTGTAGTGGCCCAGGTCGAAGATCTCGTCCAGATCGAGCCCGAGCTCGGGGCGAGCCGCCAGCAGGTCTCGCAGTGGCACGCGCTCGTCCCACGCCCGCTGGGCGGCCTCCTGCACGACGCGGTAGGCCTCGTCGCGACCCATCCCGCCGGCGACGAGCGCGAGCAGCACGCGCTGGGAGAACAGCGCTCCGCACGTCAGCTCGAGGTTCTCGCGCATGCGGTCCTCGTGCACGACCATCCCCCGCACGACGCGGATCGCGAGGTGCTGGAGATAGTCCAGCAGGATCGTCGAATCGGGCAGGATCACGCGCTCGGCGCCGGAGTGGGAGATGTCGCGCTCGTGCCACAGCGCGACGTTCTCCACGGCGGCGGTCGCGTTGCCGCGCAGCACGCGCGCGAGGCCGGTGATGCGCTCGGTCGTGATCGGGTTGCGCTTGTGGGGCATCGCGCTGGAGCCCTTCTGCTCACCGGAGCGAAACGGTTCCTCGACCTCGCGCAGCTCGGTGCGCTGCAGGTGGCGGATCTCGGTCGCCATGCGCTCCAGGCCGGCGCCGGCGAGCGCGATCGCCTGCAGCAGCTCGGCGTGGCGGTCGCGCGCGACGACCTGGGTGGAGACCGGCTCGCGCTGCAGCCCGAGACCGCCGAGCACGCGCTGCTCGAACTCCGGCGAGGTCGCGGCGTAGGTCCCGACCGCGCCTGACACGGCACCGACCGCCGTCTGGGCGAAGGCGCGCTCGAGCCTGTCGGCGTTGCGCGCCGCCTCCATCGCGAAGCCCGCGAGCGTGACGCCGAAGGTCGGCGGCTCGGCGTGCACGCCGTGCGTGCGCCCGACGCATACCGTGTCGACGTGCTCTCGGGCGCGCTCGGTGAGCACGGCGACGAGCTCGCGCGCGCCCGCGAGGACGATCATCCCGGCGGACTCGAGCTGCAGCGCGAGCGCCGTGTCGAGCACGTCGCTGGAGGTCAGGCCGAAGTGGATCCAGCGCCCCGCGTCGCCCGCGGACTCGCTGAGCACGTCGACGAATGCCGCGACGTCGTGGTCGGTGATCCTTTCGCGCTCCTGCACCGCCTCGATGGTGAACGTCGCCGCGCGGATCGCATCGAGCTCGGCGGCGGTCGGTCCCTTCATCGCCTCGCACGCGGCGACCTCGACGCGGCGCCATGCCTCCGTGCGCGCCTCGTCGGTCCACAGCGCGCCGATCTCGGGGCGGGTGTAGCGCGCGATCACCTCGTGAGTATCGAGCAGAAGGGCCAGGTGACGGCGGGACCTACGTGGGTCGTCGTGCGCGGATGCTCAGGGGGAGGTGCCCGACGTGCTGGTCCCGGACGTGGTCGTGCCAGGTGACGTGCTGCCAGCGCGCCTCGTCGCGGAGCGGCCGACCTCCACCGGGACGGTCACGTTCCTACCGGCGATGATCAGGCGGGCGCGAAGCTGATTCTGCACGCGCTTCGTGACCGACCCCGCGATCTCGAATCGCAGCGTGACGTTCCCGGTCGCCCCGGGGGCCAGCGTTCCCAGATTCGTCCTGGCCGTGTCCTGCTTGGGGTCGGTCGCCACCCGGGTGCTGCCGGAGATGAGCACGGGCCGCGACGCAACGAATGGACGGCTACCGCGGTTGGTCACGCGCACGTGCACGCTCAGCCGCGCACGATTGCGGCGCTGGCGGGATGCCAAGCCCGCGGGATGCAAAACCGCCGAGATGACGCGCACTCGCACCTGGTGCTTGGGCTTCTGGCCGAGCGTCGCGGCGGGCTTCTTGCTGGCGACCGGCGTCGTGCCGGTGGTCTTCTTCGACGTCGTCGCCGCGCTCGAGGAAGACGTCGTCGGTGGTGGACGACTGCCCGCGCTCGTCGAGCTGACGCCGTTGCCTGACAGCTCGGAGAGCGCATAGCCGATCGCAAGTCCCCCGAGCACGGCGACGGCGACGACCGCAACGAACTTCGCCAGGCCGCCCAGCAGCGTCTGCGGGGTCATGCCGTACGGCAGCCGCCGCGGACCGCCGTGCCTGCCGCCCTTGGGGAGTCGCAGGCGCACGTCAGCAGTCTATGTCTCGGTGCGGGCGCCTGCCCCATTGGTCGAACCCGCGCTCGACGACGGCTTTGTCGTGTCTTGCCACAGCCGAGGCTCGGCGACGGTTCAGAGCAGCTCGGTCAGTCCGGCGATCGACTCGATCACGAGCGTCGGCGTGAGCGTGCTCGCGCGCAGTGTCTCCTCGCGGAACTTTGCCGGTGCGGACGAGGACGCCGTCCAGACCCGCGTCGGCGATCGGGCGGCCATTGCTCGTGAGGACCACGCGCTCGCCCGCCTCGACGGCGGCGATGACATCTGCCGTGTGGTTACGAAGCTCCCGAACCGAAACCGGCCGCATGTGCGACACGTAGCACGAGAGCCCAGGCACGCCGAGCAGTCGACCAATCAGGCCCGCAGAATCCGCAGTGCGAGATGCCCGGCGTTCTTGGCGTTGTCCAGGCCGACGCCGGCGACCGGTACGCCCGGCGGCATCTGTACCACCGAGAGGATCGCGTCCAGCCCGC
>JBPCJA010000032.1:0-5215 GCA_051005755.1 Solirubrobacteraceae bacterium | reverse complement strand
CGTGGCTGGACAACGACAAGCGCCTACACGCCCTCGCGCGCGAACTCGAAGCGCTCGCGATCCAAGCCGCCGAACAGGCCGAAGGGTGGGGGGAGAAATAACGTGCGAGAAGTGCGGAACGAGAGTGGGAGGAGTTGCTGCGCGCCACATACATCGCCCCGCTCGGGCTCGGCGGCTACTTGGCGCAGAACTTCATCCTCGGCCACGTCATCTACAGCTTTCTGTGCTCCGATCGCGCTCGCCGAGGCGATGCGCCCGTCGATGGCGCACCGACCCTGGTTCGGCTGGCGTGGGCTTGCGATCGTCGCCGCGCTGTGGGTCGCCGTAGCCGGGCTCATCCTGGGCGACGATCTCGCCAACGAGCCGTCGCATGCCACCGCAGCGGAGGTCATGGGCACGCTCGTGGTCACGGCCGCGTTTGTGTTCGCGGCGTTCCGCGTCGGCCGGAAGAGCGGGGTCGCACGCGGTCTTGCGGGAGCGACGGTCACCGGACGGCGTTCGGGCCGGTTGCGCGGGGCCCTCGGCGGCGACCACGCGCGCGCTTCGGATGTCGTTCGGGCCCCGTCGCGCGGGTGCGCGAGACCTGCGCGGCGACCGGGCGCGCCCTTCGGTAGGTGCGTCGTCGCGCGGGCTTCCCCGCTCGCAGGCGTCTTGAAGGCGTTGGTCTCGACTGAGTCAGCTCGCCGCAGTGGGTCTTCCTGCAGCCGAGCCGCTACTTGATGAACAGGATCTCCGAGTACTTCGGCAGCGGCCACAGGTCGTCGGCGACGAGGCGCTCGAGCTTGTCGGCGATCTCGCGGACGGCGGTCATCGCGGGGATGACCGTGTCGCGGAAGTAGAGGGCGAGCTCCAGGCCCTCCAGGCCGGGGTCGGCGTTGGCCTCTTCGAGCGCGACGATCGCCTGGTGGAAGTCGCCGACGAGCGGCGCGAACTCGTCGATGAGCCCCTGGCGCTCGCTGGCGAGCAGCTCGTTGAGGTGGCGGACGGATGCCGGCAGGAGCATCGTGCGCGCGATCGAGGCCGCCGTCTCCGCCTCGATGTTGACCTTCGTCGAGTACTGCTCGATGGAGACCTCGAAGCGGGCCTCGAGCTCGCGCTCGGAGAGCACGCCGTACTTCGACATGACGTCGACGGTCTGCTCGTTGACGAGCCACGGCAGCGCGTCGGGCGTCGAGCGCAGGTTCTCCAGCCCGCGCGCGGCGGCCTCGGTGGTCCACTCCTCGGTGTAGTTGTCGCCGCTGAAGACGATCTGCCTGTTGGCGGCGTAGGTGTCCTTTACGATCTCGGTGACCGCCTCGTCCACCGACGCGCCACCGCCGACCTTCGCCTCGAGCGCGTCGGACAGCTCGTCGATCGCCTCGGCCGCGATCGTGTTGAGCACGGTGTTGGGCAGGCCCAGGGACGAACTGGACCCGAGTGTCCGGAACTCGAACTTGTTGCCCGTGAAGGCGAACGGCGAGGTTCGGTTGCGGTCGCCGCCGTGCAGCGGCAGCGGCGGCAGAACGGGCGTACCGAGGCCGAGGAAGCCGTTCTCCGATGACACGACCGCCTCGCCGCTGGCGATCGTGTCGAAGACCTTCTCGAGCTCGCGGCCGAGGAAGATCGAGATGATCGCCGGCGGCGCCTCGTTGGCGCCGAGGCGGTGATCCTGGCCGACGTTGGCGACCGACGCCCGCAGCAGCGCCTGGTGCTTGTTCACCGCGGCGATGACCGCGGCGCAGAAGAACAGAAACTGGACGTTCTCGCTCGGCGTGTCGCCCGGGTCGAGCAGGTTGATGCCGGTCTCGGTCCCCATCGACCAGTTGTTGTGCTTGCCCGAGCCGTTGACGCCGGCGAACGGCTTCTCGTGCAGCAGGCAGACCAGGCCGTAGCGGCGCGCGGTGTTCTGCAGCAGCTGCATCGTCAGCTGCTGGTGGTCGGAGCCGACGTTGGAGTTCTCGAAGATCGGCGCGATCTCGTACTGGTTCGGCGCGACCTCGTTGTGGCGCGTCTTCACCGGCACGCCGAGCTTCCCCAGCTCGCGCTCGGTCTCCATCATGCACGCGAGGATCCGCTCGGGGATCGAGCCGAAGTAGTGCTCGTCGAGCTCGTGGCCCTTCGGCGGCTTGGCGCCGAAGAGCGTGCGGCCGGTCGTCACGAGGTCGGGGCGCTGGTAGTAGTACTGCTCGTCGATGAGGAAGTACTCCTGCTCGGGGCCGACCGTCGTGAACACGCGCGCCGCGGTCTCGTCGCCGAGCAGTCGCAGGGCGCGGATCGCCGACTTCGACAGCGCGTCCATCGAGCGCAGCAGCGGGATCTTCGTGTCGAGCGCCTCGCCCGTCCAGGAGACGAAGGCCGTCGGGATGCACAGCAGCGCGCCGTTGGGGTTCTCGAGGATGAACGCCGGCGAGCTCGGGTCCCACGCCGTGTAGCCGCGGGCCTCGAAGGTCGCGCGGATCCCGCCCGTCGGGAACGAGGAGGCGTCCGGCTCGCCCTGGATGAGCTCCTTGCCGGAGAACTCGGCGATCGCGGAGCCGTCGCCGGTCGGGCCGTAGAAGGAGTCGTGCTTCTCCGCCGTCATGCCCGTGAGCGGCTGGAACCAGTGCGTGTAGTGCGTGGCGCCGCGCTCGAGCGCCCAGCCCTTCATCGCCTGCGCGACGGAATCGGCCAGTGCCGTCTCGAGCGCCTCCCCGCGCGCGACCGCGGTCGAGAGCGCCTTGAAGACGTGCTTGGGCAGCCGCTGGCGCTGGACCGCGGTGCTGAAGACGTTGGCGCCGAAGACCTGGTTGCCGGCGATGGTCAGATCGGGCGACCCGAGCCCCGTGCCGTTCGTGCTCCACTGGGCGGCGGTGACGTTGTCCTGGCGGATTCTGGGCATCAGTGCGTGTGTCCTCCTCGTGGTGGCCCCGGCTGACTGTAGCCGCGTCTCGGCGACCGAGTCCTTGTCCACGCGGACAGGGCTCGGCGGCCACGTTTGTCCATACGGAGGTGCGATGGTGCCGCCTACCCGTCGAAGTAGAGCGGGAACTCGAACGGGTGCGGGCGGATCTTGACCTTGTCGGACTGCTCGCGGTGGAACTCGACGTAGGTCCCGATGAGGTCGTCGGTGAAGACGCCGCCCGCGGTGAGGAACGCGTGGTCGCCCTCGAGCGCGTCGAGCGCCTCGTCGAGCGTCGTCGGCACCGTCGGGATGTCCGCGATCACCTCGGGCGCGAGGTCGTAGAGGTTGACGTCGAGCGGGTCGCTCGGCTTCAGGCCGCGCGCGATCCCGTCGAGGCCGGCCATCATCATCGCCGGGAAGGCGAGGTACGGGTTGGCGAGCGGGTCGGGCGGGCGGAACTCGATCCGCTTGCTCTTCGCCGAAGGGGAGTACATCGGGATCCGCACGGCGGCCGAGCGGTTGCGCTGGGAGTGCTTGAGCAGGACCGGGGCCTCGTAGCCGGGCACGAGGCGCCGGAAGGAGTTCGTGCTCGGCGCGCAGAACGCCATGAGCGCGCGCCCGTGCTCGAGCAGGCCGGCCGCGTAGCTCAGCGCCAGGGGCGACAGCAGCGCGTACCCGGCCGGGTCGTGCATGAGCGTCTCGCCGTCCTTCCACAGCGACTGGTGGCAGTGCATGCCCGAGCCGTTCTCCTCGAAGATCGGCTTGGGCAGGAACGTCGCCGTCTTGCCAGCGCGCTTGGCGGTGTTCCTGACGACGTACTTGTGCAGCTGCAGTGCGTCGGCCATCTCAAGCAACGGCAGGAAGCGCAGGTCGATCTCCCCCTGCCCGGGGCCACCGACCTCGTGGTGATGGGACTCCGTGCCGATTCCGAGCGCCTCGAGCGTGGCGACCATCTCCGCGCGCAGGTCGGCGTGGGTGTCGTTCGGCGGGGCGGGGAAGTAGCCTTCCTGCGAGCGGTTCTTGTACCCGAGCGCGGCCAGCCCCTCGCCGCGGCGCTGGAAGCCGTGCCCCTGCGTCCAGTGCCCCTCCTCGGAGTCGACCTCGTAGTAGGCGGTGTTCGCCTGCTGGTCGAAGGCGACGTGGTCGAAGACGTAGAACTCGGCCTCCGGGCCGAAGTAGCAGACGTCGGCCACGCCGCTGGAACGCAGGTGCTGCTCGGCCTTCGTCGCCACGTAGCGCGGGTCGCGCGTATACGGGTCGCGCGTGATCGGATCGATGACCGTGCAGATGATCGAGACGGTCGTCTGCTCGTAGAACGGGTCGATGATCGCCGACGCCGGGTCGGGCATCAGCAGCATGTCGGACTCGTAGATCTCCTGGAAGCCGCGGATCGACGAGCCGTCGAAGCCGATGCCCTCGCTGAACGAGTCCGCCTCGAGGGTCGACAGCGCCATCCCCATGTGCTGCCAGGTCCCGGGGAGGTCGGTGAACTTCAGGTCCACCATCGTCGCGTCGTGTGCCTTGGCGAGCTCGAAGACGGCGTCCGGCGCGACGGTCCCTCCATCCACGAGCGCCCGGGTGCTCAGCGGCTTTTCGCCTCGGTCGAGGAATGGCAGAGCTGGCACGGTGCTCGTCCTCCTGGCTGCGCGGGGGTTGAAGAGGATCGCACCCTACCCGCCATCCGCTGTCGATGACACGTGGCGAAGCGGCCGGAGCGATCTTTCGACCCCGGGACAAAGACGCGCAGCAGGCCGCCCTCGACCATGACGCTCGATGGAGACGGATCCGAGCGAGGAGGACGTATGAGACGGACGTTGGCGACCAAGGTGCTGCCCGCTGTGGGGGCCGGGCTGCTCGTCGTGCTGATGGTGCCCGGTTTCGCCGCCGCGGACACCCTGGATGCATACAACAACGGGGTCCTGCCTGACTCCGTCGGCTTCAACTCGATGTGGGTGATCGTCGCCGGCATGGTCGTGATGTTCATGCAGGCCGGCTTCGCCTTCCTGGAGATCGGCTTCTCACGCCAGAAGAACGCCGGTACGGTCGTCGCGAAGATCCTCACGAACTTCTCGATCGCCGCAGTCTGCTGGTACTTCGTCGGCTTCGCGTTCGCCTTCGGCGCTGACCCCAGCGGCCTGGGCGGCGTCATCGGCGGGACCGGCTTCCTGCTGCAGGGCTTCGGCGACCCGGCGACCGCGTTCCCCGTCATGGGGCTGTCGAACGCCACGGTCGAGTCGAAGTTCTTCTTCCAGTTCGTCTTCTGCGCCGTCTCGCTGGCGATCGTCTGGGGCACGACGCTCGAGCGCATCAAGTTCGGCGTCTACATCATCTACGCGATCGTGTTCGCCTCGGTGA
>JBPCJA010000031.1:0-9776 GCA_051005755.1 Solirubrobacteraceae bacterium | reverse complement strand
CGCGCGCCTGCTTCTTCGTGCCGACGAACAGCACGGTTCCGCCCTTGTGCGCGATCTGCGAGGAGAACTCCTGCGCCTGGCGCAGCAGCTGCTCGGTCTTGAGCAGGTCGATGACGTAGATGCCGCCATTCTCGCCGTGGATGAAGCGGCGCATCTTCGGGTTCCAGCGGCGTGTCTGGTGGCCGAAGTGGACGCCGGCCTCCAGCAGCTCCTTGATCCCAACGTGGGCCATGGGTCCTGCTCCTTGCTGTGGTGCGTGGCTATGGCCCGCCGGCGCGCGCGGGACCCGGCAACGGAATGTCGGGCAGGACCGCGACGCGAACCCCGGCGGGGTCGTGTGACGTGGAATCGACAAGTTTACGCAAGCTTCCGCGGCAAGCTACGTTGTGAGGTATGCGGGGCGAGTCCTCTCTCCCCCCCCTGGGGGGGGGCGGGGTGCGGGGGGGGGGGGGGTGGGGGGGCGGTGGGACAGCCCCCCCCGCTGCGCTTTGGGACCTCTTCCGGTAGGTCCTCATCGATCCCCACCGGCTGCTGCGAGCGCCCGCTCGAGGTCCGGCGGGAGCGGCGAGACGATGTCCAGCCGCTCGCCCGTGACCGGGTGGCCGAAGGCCAGCCGCGTGGCGTGCAGGAACTGGCGCTCGAGCCCGTAGAGCCCCGCGTGCCCGTACTCGCGGTCCCCGCAGACGGGATGGCCGATCGCGCGCAGGTGCACGCGGATCTGGTGCGTGCGCCCGGTCTGCAGGCGAACGCGCAACAGCGTCGCCTGCGGCAGCGTCCGTTCGAGCTCGAAGTGCGTGATCGCCGGCTTCGGGGCCTCGCTGTCGGTCGACATCAGCATCCGGTGCCGGCGGTCGCGGCCGATCGGCGCCTCGATCGTCCCCGAACGGGCGGGCGGGCGGCCCTCGACCAGCGCGAGGTACTCGCGCCGGATCTGCCGCGCCGCGAGCGCCGCCTTCAGCCGGCGATGGACCTCCTCGCTCTTGGCGATGACCAGCAGCCCCGAGGTGTTGCGGTCCAGGCGATGCACGATCCCCGCCCGCCATGCGTGCTCGCCCCCCGCCGCGCGCCCCGCGAGGGCCTGCGCGAGCGTGCCCTGTCGATGCCCGCGTGCCGGATGCACGACGACGCCGGCGGGCTTGTCGACGACGATGAGGTGCTCGTCCTCGTAGGCGACGTCGACGGGCGGGGCTTCGGCGTCGTCGTCCGGCTCGGGGGCGTCCGCCGGCGCCTCGTCGACGGCGATCCGCTCACCGGCCCGCACGCGATGGCCCTTCGGCGCGGCGCGACCCTCGACGAGCACCCGGCCGGCCGCGATGAGCCGCTGGGCGTGCGACCGCGACCCCAGCGACGTGGCGAGGAACACGTCGAGACGCTCACCGCCTGCCTCAGCTGGGACCTCGAGCTCCATCACCACGCTCCATGACGAACACGAGCGCGAGCACCCCGACGGTGATCGCCGCATCGGCGACGTTGAACGCCGGCCAGTACGGCAGCTTGACGAAGTCGACGACGGCCCCCTCGCGGACGCGGTCGACGACGTTGCCGAGCGCTCCGCCGAGCAGCAGCCCCGCCGGCAGCCAGATCCAGCGCTGCTGCGCGTGGCGTGCGACGTACATGAGCAGCGCGAGCACCGCCACCGCGATGAGCACCGGGACAATCGCGCCGCCGCCCTGCAGCTGCCCGAAGGCGACGCCGGTGTTGCGCGTGTTGACGAGCTTGATCCCGGCGACGAGCTCACGCTGGTCGCCGCGCTCCAGCGCCGACGTCACGAGCGCCTTGGCGAGCTGGTCGGCGGCGACGACGCACACGAGGACGAGGCCGGCGCGCAGCCACACCGCCCCCGGGGCTGTCGTCGCCCTCACCCGCGGATGAGGGCGACGATGAAGCCGCCCACGAACTGCAGGACGAGGATCGCGACGATCGGGCTGACGTCGATCGGGCCGATCGGCGGGATGAAGCGCCGGAAGAGCCCGAGGTACGGCTCGCAGACGTCGCGCAGGAAGCCGAGCACGGCGCTCGACCAGCGCGAGTACGGGATCCGCCCGCCGAACGCGAAGATGAGCGACGTCAGGATGTAGGCGAAGATGAGAATGATGTAGACGAGCAGCAGCGCTCTGAGGAAGTTCGCGATCTGCTCGCGCGCCGTCGCGATGACGAAGACCGATGCGGTCATCGCGAGGACCCGCCTTCCGGCTCCACGCGAACGACGGTCGAGCAATGGCGCGCAGTCATCGCGCGAGCACCGCCTGCATCGCGTCGTCGAACGCCGCCCGCACGCCGCCGTGCTCGAGCGCCGCCAGGCCCCGCGCGGTGATCCCGCCGGGCGACGTGACCGCGCGGCGCACGGCGAGCGTGTCCAGGCCGCGCGCCTGCAGCAGCGCCGCGGTGCCGCCGATGTTCGCGGCGACGAGCTCGCCCGCGATGTCCGCGGGCAGCCCGGCCCGGACCCCCGCGTCGACCTGCGCCTCGGCGACGAGCGCCACGTAGGCCGGCGCGCAGCTCATCAACCCCGTCGCGACCTCGATCTGCGACTCGTCGAGGCTGACGACGAGCCCGACGCGCTCGAAGAGCTCGAGCGCCCGCGCTTCGAGCTCCGGGTCCGCCTCGGGATCGCGCGCGTGGCAGGTGACGCCCTGGCGCACCTCGACTGGGACGCTCGGAATCATGCGCACGACCGGCGTCGAGCCGTAGGCGGCACGCAGCGCGCCGAGCGGCACGCCCCCGAGGATCGAGATGACCGCCCTCGCCTCGCCGCCGACCTCGGCGGCGACGCGCTCGAGCCCGGCGGGCTTGTGCGCCAGGAGCACGGCGTCGACGCGGCGCGCGAGCTCGGCGTTGGACTCCACGACCTCGCCCCCGAGCTCTGCGACGAGCGCTTCGGCCCGCGGCCGGTACGCGTCGTGGACGAGCACGGGATCGCCCCATCCGCGAGCGAGTGCGCTCGCCATGTTCCCCGCTCCGATGAGCCCGAGCTTCATGTCAAGGAGAGTATGGACGACCGGCTCACGCCGTCGCCACGCGCTGGCGGCACGGCGCTCGCGCGTCAGGACTGGTTGAAGAAGCCCTTCTCGATGAGCTCCGCGCGCTCCTCGGCGCTGATCTGCACGTTGCGCGGGGTGAGCATGAAGACCTTCTGCGCGATGCGCTGCATCCCGCCGTCGAGCGCGTACGTCAGGCCGCTCGCGAAGTCGATGAGGCGCTTGGCGAGATCGGTGTCGCTGTTCTGGAGGTTGAGAACGACCGGGATCGACTGCTTGAACTTGTCGGCGACCTGCTGCGCGTCGTTGAAGGACTTCGGGATGACGAGGTGGACGCGCACGTCGCCGCCGTTGCGGGCGCGCTCGACGGGGCGCAGGACGCTCGTCGGCCGCCCGCGCGGCTCGTCGTCGGCGAAGATGTCGTCGAAGTCGTCGCGCGGGCGTCGGCGCGGCGCAAGCCGGCGGACGTTCGGGCGCTCGCGGTAGCGATCCTCCATCTCGACCTCCGGCTCGGGCGCCCGCGGGCGGTCGCGGTCGCGCTGCTGCTCGGCTTCGCGCGCGCGCTCGCGTTCCTGCTCGAACTCGTCGACATAGCCTCGTTCCTCGGCGAGGCCGAAGTACACGAGCGCGCGATGCCAGCTGTCCCTGAACGCCATAACTGCTGGGAAGGTTAGACCCCGGCCGCCGTTCTCCTTCCCGCTAGCCGAACAGACGGGTGCCGATCCGCACGAGCGTAGCACCCTCCTCGACGGCAACCTCGTAGTCCTGCGTCGTGCCCATCGACAGCTCGTTCAGCCCGTGCGCGCCCGCGAGCTCGCGCAGCGCCGCGAACCACCGCCGGCTGTCGCCGGGCTCGGACGCCAGCGGCGGCATCGTCATGAGCCCGGCGACCGGCACCGGGCAGCGCTCGACGAAAGCGTCGAGATCAGCCGGCGCGATCCCACCCTTGCCCTCCTCGCCGGCGACGTTGACCTCGACGAGGACGCGGAGGTCCGGCGGTGCGTGGCGCTCGAGCTGCTCGAGCACGGAGTCGGTCGCGACGGAGTGGATGAGGCGCACGAGCGGCGCGATCTGCTTGACCTTGCGGCTCTGCACGTGGCCGATGAAATCCCACGCAAACGCGCCGGGATGCGCGTCCACCTTCGCCCGCAGATCCTGCGCACGGTTCTCGCCCAGGACCCCGATGCCGGCATCGGCGAGCACGCCCAGCTCCTCCGCCGCCACGTACTTCACGGCGGCCACGATCTCGACGTCACCGGGATTGCGCCCGGCGCGCGCCGCCGCCGCCCCGATGCGCTCGCGGACCTCGCCGAGGTTCGCGCGCACCCGCTCGGCCGTCAGGCCGGTGATCCGCTCGGCCAATCGCCCCCGGACTCGCTCGTCCGCCACACGGCGCTCGCCTGGCGACCGGTGTTCTCGGTGTCCTCGCCATGGTCGCGCCGGTGCGAGTGAAAGAGGCTGCGCGGCGCGCACATCGTGCAGATGTCGAAGTCGTGGACCTGCTGGACGCCCGCCGCCTGCAGCTGCAGGCGCGCGACGTTCTTGAGGTGCGCGTGGTTGCTCAGGCGCGCGACACCGCGCGGGTACTTCATGAACGCCCGATGGACCCACGTGTCGACTTCGTAGCAGCAGACGCCGATGCTCGGACCGATCGCGGCCTGGATCTCGCCCTCGGCGCCGACGTCGCGCATCGCTTTGACGCCCTCGGTGAGGACGTTGGCCGCAAGGCCGCGCCAGCCGGCGTGGATCATCGCGACGGCCTCGGGCGCGATGAGCGCCACGGGCAGGCAGTCGGCCGTCACGACGACCGCGGCGACGCCCTCCAGCGTCGTGGCGATGCCGTCGGCCTCCGGCGGCTCGGCCTCCGGATCGGGCAGCTCGAGCACGCGCTCGACGGTCGCTCCGTGCACCTGCTTGGGCTCCAGCCAGTGATCGCGCGGGATCCCCAGCAAGGTGGCGACGCGCTCCCGGTTCTCCTCGACCGCGGGCTGGTAGTCGGCCGTGTTCAGGCCGACGTTCAGCGTGTCGAACGGCTCGCCGGACACGCCCCCGCGGCGCGACATGAAGAGCACGCGTCCACCGGGAAACTCGCAGCCGATGTGATCGCCGACCGCCATGAACGGCGGCTGCAGGCGATCGCCCCAGACGTTGCGCGACCTCATGGGGGTCGTAGACATACACCCATTTGTAGCAGTACGTCACGATGTCCCTGCGCCAGGCCGTCCCGCGGCGGGCGGCACCTGCAGGGCCGCCGCGAGCTCGGCGTCGCGCCCGCCGGCGAGCTCGCCGTCGAGCCGCAGGTCGAGCGCCGCCGCGAGCCGCAGGCCGATCTCCGGTCCGCGCGGCACGCCGGCGGCAAGCAGGTCGTCGCCGCTGATCGCCAGCGCAACATGGCGCAGGTCCTCGAGCCACCGCCGGGCGGGACCGCCGGCTCCTTGGGCGCCGGCCAGCGCCACCGCCTCGACCGGCAGCCCGCGCAGGAGCCGGGCGAGCGCCGACGGCCGCGGCGCCGCGTCGATCATCGCGGCGGCAAGCTCCGGCGCGCGGGCGCACGCGCGCACGACGGCCCGCTCGGCAGCACTGAAGCCGAGCTCCGCGAGCAGCATGTCGGCGTCGCCGGCCGGCAGCGTGAGCGACGCCGCGAGCACGACGAGATCGGCGCGCCCCTCGCCGGGCGGCAGCAGCCCGAGCGCCGCGCCGGCAAGCTCGCGGTCGACCGTGAGCCACGGTGCGAGCCCGAGCCCGGCGGCAGCCTCGAGCGCGGCCATCGGGTCGGGTTCGGCGAGCGCGAGGCGCAGCTCGTTGCCGATGCGCACACCGGAGACCGTCGCCAGCGCACCCGTGGCGACGGCCGCCGCCGCGAGCGCAGCCGTGCGCTCCTCAAGCTCGAAGCCCAGCCGCGCGGCGTAGCGCGCGATCCGCCACAGCCGCGTGGGGTCGTCGCCGAAGCTCGCGCCGTGCAGGACGCGCAGATGCCCTGCCGCGAGGTCCTCGCGCGCGTGCTCGACGGCCCGTAGCGCGCCGCCGCGCAGGTCGAGGGCGAGCGCGTTGACCGTCACGTCGCGGCGGCGCAGGTCCTCGTCGATGCCGGCCGGGCGGATGTCGGGCAGCGCCCCGGGACGCGCGTAGCTCTCGGCGCGCGCGGAGGCGAGATCGAAGCGGCAGCCACCGGCCTCGACGGTCGCCGTGCCGAAGCGCTCGTGGATCGTCGCGCCGGCGCCGAGACGCCGCGCGATCGGCGCGACGTCGCCCTCCACCACGACGTCGAGCTCCCGCGGCTCGCGGCCGAGCAGCAGGTCACGGACCGCGCCCCCGACGAGGTGCACGCCGTCGTGTCCCGCGGCCGCAGCGAGCAACCGCCGGCCACAGGGCAGCCGAGTCAGGCGCTCGAGCAGATCCTCCTCCATGGCGACAGTCTCGCGGCTCGGCGACAGGCGGGCCGGCTCTACCATTCAGCGCGTGACCCCGCCCCACGGCAAGCTGAAGCTGCCGTGGCTCGCGCTCGGGGCCGTGGTGCTCGTGCTCGTGCTCGTGCTCGTCGTCGTCGCCCTGCTGCTGGTCGCGCGCGACGAGGGCGACGTCTCCAACCCGGACGTGACGTTCCTCGACACCACCGAGCGTACGCCGCAGACGGGTACCGGGAGCGGCCGCTCCCGCCATCCCGCCGACGACGGCTTCGCATGGCCCCTCTACGGCTTTCGCACGTCGCGCACGCATCACCTGCCGCTGCGCGTCACGCCGCGCCCGCCGTACCGTCAGGCGTGGGCGGTACGCGGCAGGGTGCTGCTCGAGTTCGCGCCGGTGCTGTGCCGCCGCAAGCTCTACCTCCTGAAGAACAACGGCGCCCTCTACGCGATCTCGCGGCTGTCGGGTCGGGTGAGCTGGAAGCGCCGGCTCGGCGCCCTCGCCGCGTCGTCGCCGGCATGCAGCCGCCGCACGGTCTACGTCGTGCTGCTCGAGGACCGCCGCGGCTCCGCCACGGGCCGCGTCGTGGCGGTCTCCTCCAAGACCGGCCATGTGCGCTGGTCGCGCCGCCTCCCGAGCCGCGCGGAGGGCTCGCCCCTGCTGGACTCAGGGCGCCTCTTCATCGGGACCGAGGATGGCACCGTCTACTCGCTGCGCGCAAGCAACGGACGGACTCGCTGGCGCGCGAAGGCCGCCGGCGCGGTGAAGGGCGCGATCGCGCTCGACGCCGGCAAGCTCTACTTCGGCGACTACGGCGGCAAGGTCAACGCGATCCGCCGCAAGGATGGAAAGCGCGTCTGGCGGGCATCGGCCAGCAGCTGCGGCCTCGGTATCTGCGACAGCAACCTGTACTTCGGCGCGGCGGTGCAGTACGGGCGCGTCTACATCGGCAGCACCAACTGCAACGTCTACTCGTTCTCGTCGGCTTCGGGCAAGCTCGCCTGGCGCAAGCACACCGGTGACTACGTCTACGCCTCGCCGGCCGTCGGGCGCGTCGAGGGCGGCCAGCCGACCGTCTACATCGGCTCCTACGACGGGCGCTTCTACGCTCTCGACGCCCGCACCGGCCGGGTGCGCTGGAAGCGGTCGATGGGCAAGAAGTTCTCTGGCGGAGCCTCGATCATCGGCGACCTCGTCTGGGTCAGCGACCTCGACAAGCGCACGACGTGGGCGCTCAACGCCCGCTCCGGCGCGACCGTCTACAAGACGCGACGCGGTGCCTTTCACCCGGTCATAAGCGACGGGCGGCGGGTCTACTTGTCGGGCTACTCGTCGCTGTTCGCGCTGGATCCGCGGGCTCACCCGTTCGATCCGCGCGCGTCGAGCATCCGCGCCCAGCGTGCGCGGGCTCGGAAATCAGCCGAGCGTCGCGCGGCGCGGCGCCATCGGCGCTACCTGCGTCGTGTCGAGGCGCGCCACCGGCACTTCCGCCATGTCATGCACCGGCGCCATCAGCGCTTCCTTCGCGCCAAGCACCGCCGTCACGAGCGCTACTTGCGCGAGCTGCGGCGGCGCCACCAGCGGGCCCGCGCGCGGCGCTGACCGATCAGCGGCGCACGGCGATGCCGGCGCCCGCGAGGTGCTCCTTGGCCTCGCGCACGCGAAACATGCCGTAGTGGAAGATCGACGACGCCAGTGCGGCGTCGGCGCCGGCCAGCAGCGCCGCCGCGAGGTGCTCCAGCGTGCCCGCGCCGCCCGAGGCGATCACGGGTACCGCGACGGCCTCGCTGACCGCGCGGATCAGCTCGAGGTCGTAGCCGTCGGTCGTGCCGTCGCGATCCATGCTCGTCAGCAGGATCTCCCCCGCCCCGCGCTCGACGCCCTCGCGTGCCCACCGCACGACGTCGACGTCGGTCGCTGTGCGGCCGCCGGCGACGAAGACCTCCCATGAAGCGCCGTTTCGCCGTTCGGTCGCCGGTTCCGGCGAACTGACGGCAAAATCCCGCTCGCACCCCTTGCAGTCAATCGCCAGCACGACGCACTGCGCCCCGAAGACGTCGGCCAGCTCGTCGATCAGGTGCGGTCGCGCGACCGCGGCCGAGTTGATCGCGACCTTGTCGGCGCCCGCATCGAGCACGCCCTGCGCGTCGGCGGCCGAGCGGATGCCGCCGCCGATCGTGAACGGGATGAAGACGTCGTCGGCGACGCGCCGCGCCAGCTCGACGACGGTGTCGCGCTTGTCGCTCGTCGCGGTGATGTCGAGGAACACGAGCTCGTCGGCGCCCTCGGCGTCATAGCGCGCGGCGAGCTCGACTGGATCGCCCGCATCGCGGATGTCGACGAAGTTCGTTCCCTTGACGACGCGGCCGGCGTCGACGTCGAGGCACGGGATGACGCGCTTGAGGTGCACCCGGCGAGCGTAGTGCGCGACGCGATCGGCAGGCGCTTCGATCAGCGCGGGCCGGGCACGACGTCGAAGCGCTGTCGGCCGTGCAGCCGGTAGACCTGGAAGTCGCGCAGGTGCTGCGCCGTAGCAGATCTGCCGGTCACCTGCGAGATCGTGCCACGTCGCGCCGGAGGTACCTATGGCAGTCGACTAACTCGCGGTCCCTCCCTCCAGCGCGGCCTGTCCCTCGGCAACCGTGAAGCGCCGCTCATAGAGCGCCTTGCCCACGATCACCCCCGCGAGGTTGGCCTGCTCCAAGCCGGCGAGCGCGACGAGATCCTCGCGTGTGCCGATCCCGCCCGAGCACAGCAGGCTCCCGCGGACGACGCCGGCCAACCCGCGCACGCCGTCGAGGTCGGGCCCTTCGAGCATCCCGTCGCGGTCGACGTCGGTGAAGACGAAGGTCTGCACGCCGCGCTCCTGCAGGCGCTCGATCACGGTCTCGGCCGGCGACGCGGTCGTGTGCGTCCACCCGGCTGTCGAGACGAGCCCGCCGCGCGGGTCGATGCTCACGACGACGCGCTCGCCGTGCGCGGCGAGGACCGCGTCGAGGAACGCGATGTCGTTGATCGCCGCGGTGCCCAGCAGCACGCGCTCGGCCCCCGCCGTCAACGCGTCTGCGACTGCCTGCGGCGAGCGCAGCCCGCCGCCGTACTGCACCGGCACGCCGAGCTCGCCAGCGATGCGCTCGAGCTGGTGCAGGTTCTGCGGCTCGCCGGTGTGCGCGCCGTCGAGGTCGACGACGGGCAGGAAGCGCGCGCCCGCCACCACCCACGCGCGGGCGGCCTCCAGCGGGTCGTCGCCGTACACGGTCTCCGCATCGAAGTCGCCCTGGACGAGCCGGACCGCCTTGCCGCCGGCGATGTCGATCGCCGGATAGAGGATCACGGCGCGGCGTGCACGGTCGCGCAGATGCCGACGAAGTTGCGCAGCAGCGCAAGCCCGTA
>JBPCJA010000030.1:0-8922 GCA_051005755.1 Solirubrobacteraceae bacterium | reverse complement strand
GTGGCATTAGCGGCGGTGACGCCCTACGCGCGGGCGGCGCTCGCACGACCGGCCGCCTCGCCGCGCGCCGCCGGCCGGCGGCGCTCGCCGGTCGAGGCGCTCGGAACGCCGCGCTGATTCACTCCCTGGCCTCGCCGCGCGCGGGGGATGCGGGCGCGACGGCGGTCAGTCCAGTCGCCGCGCCAGTGTGGGCGCCGGAGAACGGCAATCACTGACACAGGGTTGGAGCGGGCGGGGGCGAAGGCGCGGGGGCGAAGGGACGGGGCGAAGGGACGGGGCGCCAAGGCGCGCGGCGCGGGCGCGACGGGCCCCGTGCGGCGCCCTGGAGGCGACCCGCCATCATCGTTTGGCGACTTCTTCGGGTTGGCAGCCACGAAATCGCCAATAGCCGTGGCCGCCGTCATCGTTTGGCGACTTTCTCGGGTTGGCAGCCAAGAAGTCGCCACTGGCGCGACGGCGCCAGATCAACGCATGCCGGCGCGCATCACGGCAGACCTCCTTCTCGTGCCGCTCATCCCGCCAACGCGACCGCGAACCCGCATCCCACCACGTACGCCAACCCCACCCTCCCTTCAGTGACGCCACTCATCCCGCCACCGCGACCGCGAACCGGCATCCCACCGCGTACGCCAATCCCACCCTCTCATCAGTGATGCAGTTCATCCCGCCAACGCGACCGCGAACCCGCGCCATCCCGCCACGCGCGCCACCGCGACCGCGACCGCGACCGCGAACGCGCATCCCACCACGTACGCCCATCCACCCCTCTCATCAGTGATTCCGTTCATCCCGCCAGCGCGGCCGCGAACCCGCGCCCTCCCGCCAGGGCGCGCCAACGCGCGCCAAGCGCGCCAAAGCGGCCCTCGACCGGTTGCTTGCGCCGGTCGTGAGAGATCAACCCCCTACGCCGTCGCCGCGCGTACGGGCGCAACCGCCCGCAGCCCGCCCGCGCGAGCCGCGCGCACGATCCACACGAGGCCCGCGACGAGCATCGCGAGGCTCGCGAGCTGGGCCTCGGTGAGACCCGCGAGCACCGGCTCGTTGCGGCGCACGAACTCGACGAGCAGCCGCTCCGTGCCGGCGAAGACAAGGTAGAAGGCGAACAGCACGCCGGGCCGGAATGCGTCGCGCGCGCGCCAGAGAGCCCACGCGACGAGACCCATCGTGAGCGTCTCGTAGATCGGCGTCGGGTGCACGACGTCGCTCGTCGGCACGACGCCGTGCGGATAGGCCATGCCCCAGGGCAGGTCGGTCGAGGTGCCGTAGTCGCCGTCGCCCGAGATCTGGCAGCCGATGCGCCCGACGGCGTAGCCCATCGCCAGCGCCGGCGAGCATGTGTCCAGGAGCTCGAGGTTGAACATCCCCTTGCGGTACGCCCACAGCAGGACCCCCGCCGCACCGCCCAGCGCGCCGCCGTACCAGACGAGACCGGTGCCCCCGAAGACGCTGCCGAGGACGTCGTCGCGCAGTGCGTCGGTATGGCCCAGCAGCCAGTACAGCCGCGCCCCGACGAGTCCGCCGACGAGCGCCGCGAAGACCATCTCATACGCCCAGTCGGGCGGGCGCCCAAGCTCCTTCAGCCGTCGTGCGACGATCGCCCCGGAGACGACGAAGGCAAGCCCGAAGCAGAGCCCGAACGTCTTGAGGGAGAGGCCGAAGAGGTCGATCTCGGGCTGCATGGCCGCGCGAACGCTACCGCCCGCGCGGCCGGCGCCCTGTTGGTTCGTTCAACGACGCATCGACCTGGCCGCTGCCTTCGCTGCGCAGTTGGGCTGCCGAGATCCCGGCCGGCCGGCACGTTCGCGGAAGGGGCCGAGGTCCGCGCGGCGCCTGCGATGCGCGCGTGCGCCGGCGGACAGGCGAGGGGACACGGCATGGTGCCCGCACAGGGCACGCGAAGCCGCCGCGTCGGCTCAGCGCGAGGCGGTCGTGTCGACTCAGGTGCCATATCCGCCCCTGACTCGACACGACCCGCACCCGAGGGTGCGTCGTGGCCACTTACAGATAGCCCATCGGGTTGACCGGCGTGCCGCTGATACGGACCTCGAAGTGCAGGTGCGCGCCGAACGAATGCCCGGTGTTGCCGACGGCGCCGATGACCTGCCCCTTGTTGACGCTCGCGCCGAGGCTCGTCCCGAAGCTCGACTGGTGCGCGTAGCACGTCGACAGGTTCGCGCTGTGCTGCACGCAGGTGTAGTTGCCGTAGCCGCCGGACGCTCCCGTGCCCTGCATGAGCACGACGCGGCCGTCGTCGGCGGCATGGATCGGCGTACCCGACGGCGCCGCGATGTCGACGCCGGCGTGGATGTGGCCCGGGCGCTGCTCGCCGAACGCGCCGGTGATCGTCCCGTTGACCGGCCAGATCATGCTGCCCGAGCCCTGGCGGATCGGGAAGTCGCCGGATTGCTGGACCCGGTTGAGCTGCGCGGCGATCTTGTTCGAGGCGGCCTCGAGGCTGTCGACGTGCTGCTCGAGATGCCGGCGGTCGCCGCGCACCTTGTCGAGGGCAGCCGCCTTGCCGGCCTTCGTGCGCGCGTAGCCGACGCGTGTCCCGATGAGCTCCATCTTCACGCCGGCGATCTCGTCGCGACGCTTCTGGACGATCTCGGTGACGGTCTGCTGGCGACTCTCGAGCCGGTCCAGTCGCTGCGCGCTGCGGACCGAGTCGGTCTTCGCGTCGCGAACGATCGTGACGATCCGGCGGTCCTGGTCGGAGATGCGCTTGATGAACTCGCCGCGCTCGAGCAGGTCGGCGAAGCCGTCGGAGTTGAGGATGACGGTGACGAAGTCGGGCTTCTCGCTCTTGTAGATCTCGATGAGCCGGGTGCGCAGCATGCCGCGCGTCTGCGTCAGGCGCTTGCGCAGGCGCACGAGCCGCGCGCGCTCGGTGCGCAGCTCGGTGCGCAGGCGCTCGAGCTCGGCGCGCTTGGCGTCGAGATCGGCCTGGATGCGCTCCTGGCGCGTGCTGAGCCTCGTGATCTTCCCCTCGAGGCTGTGGATGCGCCGCGTGTAGCCGGCGATCTCGGTGCTGAGGACGCGCTCGGTGCCCTTCTTGCGCCCGATCTTCTTGCGCGCCTCGTTGATGCGCGACTGCAGCTTGGACAGATCCTCCTGCTTGGACTGGCCGGAGGACTGGAGCGGCAGCGCGGCCCAGAGGATCAACGGCACCGCGATGGATGCGAGAAGGACGCGGACGCGCATGCGATCGCCGACTCTAGGTTCGCGCTGCACAGGGGACCAACCTTCACCTCGGGTTATGGAGCCTTGCGAGCGTCCTTGCGGGGATCGCGCCGGCGAGCTCCCCATCCCGGCGCCTTTGCAGGGAAATCAGCTCGCCGACCCTACCAGCGACGGGCGTGCCGGCGAGTCCGCACCCAACGTTTGGCAAAATGGGTGCATGGCCGTCACCAAGACCTCGTTCGGACGCGACCCTGGACTCCAGGCGCGGATGCTGCTCACGATGTTCCTCCTCGGCGCGCTCTACGTGGCGTTCGTCGGCGTGCTGTTCGCGGCGGGTGCCCCCGCCCTGCTCATCGTCCTCATCGCGGGCGGCCTGGCGGCGGCGCAGCTCTTCACCTCGGACAAGCTCGCACTGCACGCGATGGGCGCGCGCGAAGTCACCCCGCAGGAGGCGCCCGAGCTGCACGCGATGATCGAGCGCCTCTGCATCCAGGCGGACCTGCCCAAGCCGAAGGTCGCCGTCGCCCAGACCGAGATGCCCAACGCCTTCGCGCTCGGGCGCTCGCAGAAGAGCGCGACGGTCTGCGCGACGACGGGGATCATGAACCTGCTCTCGCCCGCGGAGCTCGAGGGCGTCATGGCGCATGAGCTCTCGCACGTCAAGAACCGCGACGTCATGATCATGACCATCGCCTCGTTCTTCGCCTCGGTGGCGGCGATGATCCTGCAGTTCGGGTTCTTCTTCGGCGGCGGCGGTCAGAGCGACGACGATGACGGACCCGGCTTCCTCGCGGTCATCCTCGTGTCGCTCGTCGTCTACGTCGTCTCGTTCTTCCTCATGATGGCCCTCTCCCGCTACCGCGAGTTCGTCGCCGACCGCGGCGCCGCGCTCATCACCGGGCGCCCGAGCGCGCTGGCCTCGGCGCTGCAGAAGATCGCCTCCGGCATGCAGCGCCTGCCCCAGCAGGACCTGCGCGTCGCCGGCGAGATGAACGCGTTCTTCATCTTCCCGGCAGGCGCGAAGCAGTCGATCATGGGCCTCTTCTCCACGCACCCGCCGATGGAGAAGCGCCTGGAGGCGCTCGCGCGGCTCGAGGCCCAGCTCCAGCGCGGCACGCTCGCCGCCGCCTAGAGCGCGGCACATGGGCTTCCTCGACTCCCTGCTGGGCGGCCGCAAGAAGCTCAAGGGGCCGGCGCCCGACCGCCTGTTCGCGCTCTCGACGGCGTACGTCACGCTCGCGACCGGACACGGGATCTCGACCAAGGGCGTCGCGGCGATCGTCTTCCAGCCGCTCGCGACCGCCGACTTCGAGTCGATCGTCGCCGACATGGAGGAGATCCTGCGCGGCACCGGCGAGGAGACCGGGACGACGATCGACACGAGCGAGGACGAGCACGGCTACCGCTGGATCATCCTGCGCGACGACGACATCGAGGACCTCGTCGTGGGCATCAACGCCGTGAGCGACGCGCTCGCCGTCGGCGGCTACGGCGACCGCGTGCTCGCCGCGGTCTTCGCATTCCAGGACTCCAAGGGCCGGCCCGTGTACTTCATCTACAACTACAAGCGCGGCTACTGGTATCCGTTCGTGCCGGCGGGCAAGCAGGCGCGCGACGGCGAGCGCGAGCTGCAGATCAAGGCGATCATCACCGACGAGCTGCCCGTCGAGCCCGAGCTCGAGCGCTGGTTCCCGCTCTGGGGGATCCCGATCTAGCTGTAGCTCAGGCGTGGCGCTCGCGATAGCCGCGCACCTTCGCGCGATTGCCGCAGACGCGCATGTCGCACCAGACCGCCGAGCGGTTGCGCGACGCGTCGTAGAACGCCCAGAGGCAGTCGTCGGCGGGACAGACCTTCAGACGCTGCCAGCTGCCGTCGTCGATCGCATCCTTGACGAGCGCCAGCAGCCGGCCGAGCGCTCCGTCGATCCCGGCCGCGTCCGGCTCGAACGCCGTGTCGTCGTCCCCGGTGAAGCGCAGCGTCAGCCGCGCCCGGCGAGCCGCGGTGTCGAGCACCGCCGCGGCCGCGGGATCGAGCGGCTGGCCGTGGTGGGCGAGCAGGTGGGCACGCAGCGCCTCGCGTAGCTCCGTCGCGTGGCGCAGGTCCTCGGCCGTTGCCCGCACGGACGCGCTACCCCCGAGCAGGTCGTGATCGGCGAGCCAGCGGCCGAGGTCCGCCGGCCGGGCGAGCTCCTCGATCGCGTCGTCGATGTCGAGCGTGTTGACGAACGCGCGGACGGTCTCCAGGGCTCCGGGCGCGGGATTCGACATGACACCAGCATAGACGCTTGACAGGTTAGCTAACCATCAATACACTTTGACCAGTTACGCAACAACCGTCAGGGGCTCGCCATGTTCCCGTCCAGCTTCGCCAACCTCATCGACTTCTCCCGCCGGCCACGCGCTGCCCGCAGCGCGTCTTCGCTCGGCGATCCGCCCGTGCTCATCCGCCGCGCGGCGGCCGGCGACGAGTCCGCCATCGCCCGTCTCGCGGCGCTCGACGAGCACGAGCTGCCGCGAGGCGAGCGGCTCGTCGCCGAGCTCGCGGGCCGGCCCGTCGCGGCCGTCGAGGTGCGCAGCGGCGCCACGGTCGCAGACCCGTTCGTTCCGACGAGCGGCGTCGTCGAGCTGCTCGGGCTGCGCGCCGCGCAGGTGCGGCGATGATCGCCGCGCTCGACGAGATCCCCCGTGCGGCGGAGCCGTGCGACCCGTCGCTGGACTGGCGGCCGGTCCGCGACCACCTCGGCATCACCGCCTTCGGCGTCAACGCGTTCATGGGCGCCCAGCCGGGCGACCGCGTCGTCGAGCTCCACGACGAGCACGACGAGCAGGGCCTCGGCCACGAGGAGCTCTACGTCGTCGTCCGCGGCGCGGCGCGCTTCGTCATCGACGGCGACGAGCACGCGGTGCCCGCCGGCAGCGTCGTGCTGGTCGCGCCGCAGAGCACGCGCGAGGCCTTCGCGACGCTGCCGGACACGGCCGTGCTCGCGGTCGGCGCGGCGCCGGGTGCCTCGTTCAGCGTGTCGCCGTGGGAGGCGCGCCAGCTCGCGCGCAGCGGCCGCTAGAGCCTCCGATCAGCCCGGGATCAGCCCGTCACCCGTGAAGTCGCTGGACGCCTCGGCCATCGAGGTGTCGGGTGGCGGCACGATGACGTCCGAGCTCTCGATGTCGTTGGCGGGGACGGGCTGGCCCTCGGTCCGGATGACGTCGAGCAACTCCTCGAAGGCTACGTGGAAGGCGTCCTCGTCGTCGTCGTCGACCGCCCGCACGACCGCGTTGTCGAGATCGTTGACGCGCTCGCGGACGTCGTCCGCCAGGCGGTACTGCCCCTCCCCCATGATCCGGACGATCATGGCTTCTCACCGGCCCCGAGCTCGCCCTTGGCGGGCGGCTCCCCGGCGCCGAGCTCGGCCTTCATCCGCTGGAGCTCGTCGTCGACCATGCCGCCGGCGCCGAGCTCGGCGAGCTGGCGGTCGATGTCGTCCTGGCCCGTGCCGAGCTGCGTGAGATCCTCGAACGTGCCCGCGGCCTCGAGCTCCTCCACGGCCGACGCGCGCGCCTTCCTGTCCTCGGTCTTGTCCACCGCGCGCTGCATCGCGAGACCGACGTCAGCCATCTCCTCGCCGACGCCCGTCGCCGCCTCGGAGATCCGCACCTGCGCCTCGGCGGCCGAGTACTGCGCCTTGATGACCTCCTTCTTCGTCCGGAAGGATTCGATCTTCGCCCGCAGGCGCTTCTCGGACTCCGTCAGGCGCTCCTGCTGGGACTGCAGCTCGGAGACCTGCTGGTCGAGGCTCTGCAACTCGGTCTGCGCGAACTGCTTGCGCTCGAGCGCCGTGCGAGCGAGCTCCTCGTTGCCCGCGGCGAGCGCCTGGCGCGCCTGCGTGTCGAGCTTGACGACGGACTGCTCGAGCTTCTGAGCCTGCATCCCGAGGCGCTTCTTGGCCGTGACGACGTCGGCGATGCCCTTCTTGACGTTCTGCAGCGACTCCAGCTGCTTCTGATAGCTGTAGTCCAGCGTCTCGCCGGGATCTTCGGCCTTGTCGAGCAGCTTGGAGATCTTCGACTTGATGACGGTGGACATCCGCCCGGCCATTCCGGCCATTGCGCCTCCTCGGGAAGTGGGTCCGCTTGGAGTCTTTCTAGCATGCGGGAGGGGGTGGCCGGCGGCGTTCGCGTCACGGTCCGACCGCTAATGTGCGCGCGATGCCGAGCCTGAGGCTTGTCGCACCGCTGCTCCTCGCCGCGCTCGTGGTGACCGGCTGCGGCCGCGAGATCAACACGGACGACTCCAAGCCGCCCGCGCTGCTCGGACGGTCCGACCAGACCCGCGCGAACCTCGGCTTCCCCGAGTTCGCGACGAAGAACACGACGCGAGTGCCGGGTTCGGACGCGACGCAGATCGCCGCGGCGGTCGTGCGCGCGGCCTACCCCGATCCGGCTCGCAAGCCTTCCGCGGTCACGCTCGTCGACAACGGCGACTGGCGGGTGGCGGTGGCCGCCTCGGCGCTCATGGCCGCGCCGTTCAACGCGCCGGTACTCTTCACCGACGGGACCGATCTGCCGAGTGCGACGCGCAGCGCACTGGACGCGCTCGCGCCGAAGGGCTCCGCCGCCGCCGGCAACGCGCAGGTCATCCGCATCGGCAACGTCGCCAAGCCGGCGGGGATGAAGAGCTCCGACATCTCCCCGAGCACCCCGCTCGGCCTCACGCGCTCGATCGCCGGCCTCATCAGGTCCGGCAAGCCAGGCAAGACGATCCGGGTCATCGTCACGAGCGGCGACGACCCGTCGTTCGCTGCGCCGGCCGCGGCCTACGCCGCGAAGGCCGGCGACCCGGTTCTGTTCGTCACGCGCAACGCCGTCCCGCCGGAGACGCGCGCGGCGCTGGCGGCGCTGGCCGGGCTCGCGCGTCCGCGGATCTACGTGCTCGGGCCGTCGAAGGTCATCGGCGCGAAGGTCACGCGCGAGTTGCGCCGCCTCGGGCGCGTCAAGCGCGTCGGCGGTCAGGACCCGGTGGCGAACGCCATCGGGATGGCGCGCTACCGCGACGGCGCCTTCGGCTGGGGGATCGTCGACCCCGGGCACGGGCTCGTCTTCGCCCGCACCGGCAGGCCGCTGGACGCCGCCGCGGCAGCACCCCTCTCGGGCACGGGCACGTTCGGCCCGCTCCTGCTGCTCGACGAGTCCGCGCGCGTGCCGCAGGCGCTGCAGCAGTACCTGCTCGACATCCAGCCCGGCTACCAGGATGACCCCGTGCGCGGGGTCTACAATCACGGCTGGATCATCGGCACCCGCGACGCGATCTCCGTCGCAGAGCAGGCGCGCATCGACGCCCTCCTGGAGATCGTGCCGGTCCGCACTCCCGACACCCCGGCATTGCCCTGATCGACGCATGAGCCAAGCCGAGCACCCCGACCGCCTGCGCCCCGACCACGAGGTCACGCTGGAAGACGTCCGCCAGCTCATGGGCGCCTCGACGCCCCACTTCGCGCTCCAGCTGCGCAACCGCATCGCCAAGCTCATACGCGGGCTGCCGCCGGACCACCCGGCGCGCGTCGAGGGCGAGCGCGAGATCGCCCGCCTCACGGCCCTCGGCGAGAGCGGCGAGGTGCGCGGCCAGGCCGCCGAACCGGGAATGCGCACGCTCGCGTCGCTGTCGACCGGCGAGGCAGAGGCCGCGGAGCACTCGGAGCACTAGTGGGGGGGGGGAGGGGAGGGGACGGGGAAAAACAAGAGAGAGGT
>JBPCJA010000029.1:0-4790 GCA_051005755.1 Solirubrobacteraceae bacterium | reverse complement strand
CGCCGCCCGGCAAGCGCGTGCGTCCCGACAGCCTCACCGGCCCGCCGCTCGACCGTCCCTGGCGCCGCTGACCGCGTGATCTGCCCGATGAACCCTGATCTACTGCACCGAGATGGAAAGCCATTTTAGCGATTCTTAATAGATGTTCGGTCGGCCGCGTCGGCTCGTTGAGCGGTGCCTCAACCACGGTCAAGCAGAGCCAGGCGACCGGTCGTCCGGGGGCCGTCTGGCGTCCGTCCGCGTTTTCAAGTTCTTTAGCCGAGAGTCATCTGAAAACGGACTCCGGGGGGTTCGGTCAGGCGGCGCTCAGCGGTCCCTGTCAAGGGAGGTCAGTGAGCTCGGCGGCTGCGGGATGCAGCACGCGCGTAAGGAATCTCCGGGTCCGCTCGTGAGTCGGGGTGCCGATCACCTGCTTGGCGACACCTTCCTCGAGGATCATGCCGTCGTCGATGAACGCCACGCGGTCAGCGACCTCGCGGGCGAAGCTCATCTCATGGGTCACGACGATCATCGTCATCCCGTCCTGGGCCAGCCCCCGCATCACCGCGAGCACCTCTCCGACGATCTCGGGATCCAGTGAGGACGTTGGCTCGTCGAACAGCATCAGCTCCGGCCCCATCGCCAGCGCCCGCGCGATCGCGGCCCGTTGCTGCTGGCCGCCCGAGAGCTGGGCCGGGTACGCGGCCGCCTTGTCGGAGAGGCCGACGCGCTCGAGGTTCGCCGCGGCGACGCGCTTGGCCTCGGCCTTGTCGCGGCGCAGGACGCGCCGCTGCCCGATGGTCACGTTCTCGGTCACGGTCAGGTGTGGGAACAGGTTGAACTGCTGGAACACCATGCCGATCCGGCGCCGGATCGCGTCGATGTCGACGTCCGGGTCGGTTACCTCGACGTCGCCGATGACCACATGGCCGGAGCTCGGCACCTCGAGCAGGTTGATGCAGCGCAGCAGCGTCGACTTGCCAGACCCCGAGGGGCCGATCACGCACACGACCTCGCCCTGCGTGACGCGGAGGTCGATCCCTTTGAGGACCTCGAGCCGGCCGAACGACTTGTGCAGGTCGCGGATCTCGATCATCGCGCCTTCGCCTGCTGCGCCTCGAGCCGGCGCACGGCGTAGCCGAGCGGCACGGTGATGATCAGGTACGCGAGGCCGGCGATCAGGATCGGTGTCATGCTGACGTACTGGTTGAGCGAGTCGCGGCCGAACTTCGCGAGCTCGCGCGTCGGCAGCGTCACGCCCAGCAGGTAGACCAGGGAGGAGTCCTTGGTGAGCAGGATGAGCTCGTTCGTCAGCGGCGGCAGGATGATCCGGAATGCCTGCGGGATGACGATCGAGATCGTCGCGCGGGCGTGCGACATCCCGAGCGAGCGCGCCGCCTCCATCTGGCCCTTCGGCACCGCCTGGATGCCGGCGCGGAACGTCTCGGCCATGTACGCCGCCGCGACCAATCCGAGCGCGACGGTGATCGTGCCGAGGATCCCACCGGGCATCTCGGTGTTGAGCGCGATCGGGATTCCGTAGCCGAACCCGATCAGCACCAGCAGCGCCGGAACGCCGCGGAAGAACTCGACGTAGACGGTGGCAAGCGCGCGGTAGGCGACGACGGGCGACAGGCGCATGAGCGCGATCACGAGGCCGAGCAGCAGACCGAACCCGAACGCGCACATCGTGTAGAGGACCGTGTTCTTGAGCGCGACCGTGATGATCTCTGGGAACAGTTCGCGGATCACGTCGACGTCGAAGAACGCGTCGCCGATGCGCCCCCAGTCGGCGAGCGCGACCAAGGCGCCCACGGCCGCCAGGAGCACGAAGTACTGGACGGCGCGGATCGCCCGCGCCCGTTGTCGCCGGGTCATGACGCTACTCCGGGTTGGCACCGAACCACTTCTTGTAGATCCTGTCGTAGGTACCGTCCGACTTGGCCTGCCTGATCGTGTCGTTGACGGTCTGCTCGAGCTTCTGGCTCGCCCCCTTCTTCATGGCGAAGCCGTACTGCTCGCCGGTCTCGAACTGTGCCGCGACCTCCAGCTCCGGGTTCTGCTTGACGTAGTCCAGCAGCACGGGGATGTCGTTGACGGCGGCGGGGATCTGGCCGCTCATGACGCTGCTGAGCTCGAGCGCCAGGTCCTCGTAGTCCTTGAGCTGCACGCCGTCGGGCGCGTTCTTCTCGGCGTAGAGCTTGCCGGTCGTCCCTGACTGGACGCCGAGCGTCCTGCCCTTGAGGTCACGGAGCGACGTGATCCCGCTGCCCTTCTTCACGAGCAGCGCCTGGTCGGCGTCGAAGTACGGCGCCGAGAACGCGATCTTCTGCTCGCGCTCGGGGGTGATCGTCATCGCCGCCGCCGCGATGTCGCACTTGCGCGCGTTGAGGTCCTCGCCGGACTGGATGCCCTCGAACGGCGTGTCGACGATGCTCTGCCTGACGCCCAGCTTCTTCGCGACGAGGTCGATCATGTCGACGTCGAACCCGACGATCTTGCCGCCCTGCTCGAACTGGAACGGCCGGTAGGGCAGATGCGTGCAGGTAGTGATCTCGCCGTCCTTGATCAGGTCGACGCCGCTGCGCGGGCTCGTGCCATCCGACGTGTCGTCGCCCCCGCATGCTCCGAGCCCGAGTACCACCGCCGCAAGCAGCACGCCCGCTCGCACAGATCCATGTCGCATGTCACTGCCTCCCTCGTTCGAGCCGATCAGTCGGCCGGAACCTGTCAAGTCGAGTGAGACGGTTTGGTCTGGTCTTTAGTGAGCGGTTTGGTGCTCGCAGCGCAACCGGGCAAGTCGCAGGGGCGGCCACCGAAAAGCCGGGGCTCGAATCCCATCGCGCAAGAACCGGCCTGCCCAACATGCGTTCTCCCAAGAAGCCCCTGTCCCAGTCGCGCGACCGTAGCCACCGACCCGGACGCGGCCTCCGAGAGCAGTTTCATGCCCCGAGGAGCGGTCGCCGTTCGCGGCGATTGCGTGCGACAGCGTCGGCAACACACCTGGACATCCCAGGTCGACGCCCTACAGCGCTCGCTCGATTGCTGCTGCGCCGGAGTGGCGAGGTCCGACGCAACGAGGATCGCCAACTCAGCGCACCGTCGCGAATCTCGTCGCGCGTCCGCAATAGTCACGCGTCCATGACCCACGACTCCGCTCTAGATCCCGGCGATCCCAGCACCGAACTGCGCCGACAGCGCGACGAGTTCCTCGCCGAGCTCGACGCCCTGCGACGCGAGGCGGAGCGAGTGCACGCCGAACTGGTGCTTCCGCTCTGGAATGACCCCGTGTACCACGGTCTTCCGCAGACCCTGTACGGCTACATGATGGCAACGTTCTCGTTCATCGACGCCCTGTCTCGACTCGGCTGCGAAGGCGCGAACCAGACCACCCGCATGCGGCGCTTGCTCCGCGACTACATGGGCGCTCCGGCCGAAGTTGCGGCCGTCGCGGTGCAGCTCTGGCGCCATACGCTGATGCATACGGCAAAGCCTCGCCCGCTCGTGAACTCTGACGCCACACGGACGTACCGATGGTTGCTGCAATGGGGGGACCACCTTCCCAGAGAACAGCACATGACACTGCAAGTGGGAGGCAGCGAGGCCATCCTCGCCGTCGGGCTCCTTCACTTGGTGGAGGATCTCACGCAAGCGGCACGCAGTATGTTCAACAACGCCGCGAACTCGACCGATCTACGCGACCGCATCCTCAGCGGAAGTCGAGCCCTGCCCACGCAGGTGCTGCCGTCCTAGCGGCAGCTTGCAGCGCGAAGGCGACCGACCCTTCTGGCCCTACCCCGCTGCCGCTTCGCGCGAAATCCGAGCGTCCCGATGCACGCGGGGAAGAGCCAGCGATGCGTGTCGAAACGTGATCGGATGTCGGTCAACTAACCGACGCGCGTTGCCCGCGCGATCGATGCGTGAGCTCCGGCGCTGATGGTGTGGCGAATGAGCCTTGCCATCCGAGGCTGATTCGCCACACCATGACTCAGGCGCTCGCCCGTCCACGCACGCGACGACGAACCAACGGGCCCTTTCAGCACCAGGGGGCATCGCCGTGGTCGGCGGCGCTCGCTGCTCCTCCTGGACGATGAGCGTGCGCGAGCGCTGAGGCGTGACGACGCTCGCCATCAGCCTCAGCGCAAGCTCGGCAAGAACCCGGTTCAGTCGACGTAATCCGGTGCCTTCGGGTCCGTGGCGATGGTGTGGTCCCCTGCTTCTCTTCGTGCCAGCGGCCGATCAACGACGGGATCGTCCGCCAGCTGTTCGAGGCGCTGCTCGCCGGCCCGTCGCGCCCGGAGCTGCTGAGCGGGGCGGCGGAGCTCGTGCGCCGCTGTTCGACGTCACGGGAAGCGGCGAGCTACCGGCGGCGGACCCGGCCTGCGGAACGCTCCACGGGGGTACTACGGCTTCTGCTCGCGCATGCCCTTGACCGCCGCGGAGATCGCCTCGGTGTCGAGCACGTCGGCCATGATGCCGATCTGCTCTTCCCAGACGTCTTCGTCGATCAGGCTTCGGAACTCTTCCTCGAGCGCGTGATACACGGAGAGACCCAACTGGGCCTCGGCCAATGCACCTGCATAGGTCGGATCGCCGAGCACAACGGTCTCGGCGGCGATCTCTGCGCTCTCGTCGTCCGGAGCTCCGAGGATCACGAGCAGATGCTCGGTCCCGTGCTCGTCAACGAGGCGCTTGATCGCTTCCTGGCTATTGAGGTCCATGGCCCCCGAGGCAGTTCAGACGAAGCACTCCGTCGACGCGTAGGCGACGTTTCCGCCGGCGCTCTTGACGCACGCGGCGATCGCGGGACC
>JBPCJA010000028.1:0-6295 GCA_051005755.1 Solirubrobacteraceae bacterium | reverse complement strand
CACCCGTCGTTCGTGATGTCCAACTCGTTCACGAACCAGACGCTCGCGCAGATCGAGCTGTTCACGAACCACGACGCCTACGACAAGCAGGTGTACGTGCTCTCCAAGGAGCTCGACGAGAAGGTCGCGCGCCTGCACCTCGCGGCCGTCGACGCGAAGCTCACGGTCATGACCCCGGAGCAGGCCGAGTACATCGGCCGGCCGGTCGAGGGCCCCTACAAGAGCCACGAGTACCGGTATTAGGCGTGTGACGTCGTCCGTAGGTCATCGGTTCCGATCACGGGTGCGCCGAGCCTGCGCGTGCTCCAGTGATCGGGTTCGATGACCGCAGGACGAAACCGCAATTCCCGTGTCGCGGACCTGTCGCTGGCAGAGGCCGGGCAGGTCCGCATCGCATGGGCCGACGGGCAGATGCCCGTCCTGCGCTCGATCCGGGAGCGCTTCGAGCGCGAGCGTCCGCTCGAGGGGCTGCGCGTCGCGGCCTGCCTGCACGTCACGTCGGAGACGGCGAACCTCCTGCGCGCCCTCACCGCCGGCGGCGCGCAGGCGGAGCTCTGCGCGTCCAACCCGCTGACGACGCAGGACGACGTCGCGGCCGCGCTGGTGGAGCATCACGACGTCGGCGTCCACGCCGTGCGGGGTGAGGACGGCGACGCCTACGCGGCGCACGTCGTCGCACTCGCGGCGCGCGCGCCGCACGTGACGCTCGACGACGGCGCCGACCTCCTGAGCGTCCTGCACGCCGGCGACGAGGCCTGGCGGGCGTCGCTGCTCGGCGGCACCGAGGAGACGACGACCGGGCTGCTGCGCCTGCGCGCGCTGCAGGACGAGGGGCGTCTGCGCTGCCCCGTGCTGGCGGTCAACGAGTCGCTCGCCGAGCGCACGTTCAACGATCGCTACGGCACGGGCCAGTCGACGCTCGACGGGATCCTGCGTGCGACGAACATGCTGCTCGCCGGGCGGACCGTCGTCGTGCTCGGATACGGCTGGACCGGCAAGGGCGTGGCGCTGCGCGCGCAGGGCGCGGGCGCGTCGGTCGTCGTGTGCGAGGTCGATCCGATGCGCGCGCTGGAGGCGCGCATGGACGGCTGCGAGGTCATGCCTGCGCTGCACGCCGCCGAGCGCGGCGACGTCTTCATCACCGTCACCGGCGGCCGCGACGTGCTGGTGCGCGAGCACTTCGAGCGCATGAAGGACGGCACGATGCTCGCCAACGCCGGCCACTTCGACGTCGAGATCGCGGTCGATCAGCTCGCCGCGCTGGCGACGAGCCGCCGCCAGGTGCTGCCGCTCGTCGAGCAGTTGGAGGTCGGCGAGCGGCGGCTGAACCTGCTTGCGCAGGGCCGCGTCGTGAACCTCGCGGCCGCGGAGGGACATCCGGCGGCGGTCATGGACATGTCGTTCGCCAACCAGGCGCTGTGCGTCGAGCACCTCGCGCGCGAGAGGACGGCGCTACCGGCGCGCGTGCTGCCGGTGCCGCCCGAGATCGACCGCGAGGTCGCGCGCCTGAAGCTCGCGTCGCTCGGGGTGCACATCGACGAGCTGACGCCGGCGCAGCGGGCGTATGAGACGAGCTGGGGGGCCTAGTACCCGCGGCCGCAGGTTCTGCGCGTTTTCCGGGCGTCCGATCCGTGCCTGACGGCCGCCGGCGCCTCGCCCCCGTGCCACCAGCACGAAGGCGGACGCCGTCGACCGTCAGATCACGGCCGGGCATCCCGGAATTCCACGCAGAACTTCCGGCCGCGGGGCCTAGCAGCGTCGCGCGCTGCCGACCGCGCCCGGGTCCGGGTAGGGTCCGCGCCGTGACCGACGACGAGCTCCAGGCCGCCCTCGACAAGATGCGCGCCGACGGCGTCGCGGAGCTCGGGATCGCGACGTTCGCGCACTACTTCGAGCGTTTGCGCGCCGGTGACGCCGGGGTGCTCGCCGAGGCCGAGATCGAGCCGGTCGACGAGCTGCCCGACGCCGACGAGCTGCCGTCCGACGAGGAAGGCGCGCGCGCGGCGCTCGACAGGACCGTCGTCATCAAGCTCAACGGCGGCCTCGGGACGAGCATGGGGATGACGGCGCCGAAGTCGCTGCTCGAGGTCAAGGACGGGCTGACGTTCCTCGACGTCACCGTTCGCCAGATCCTCGACCTGCGCGAGCGCACGGGGGCGAGGCTGCCGTTCGTGCTCATGAACAGCTTCGCCACCCGCGACGCGTCGCTTGCGGCGCTCGCGCCCTACGATGCGCTGCCGGTCGCGGGCGTGCCGGCCGACTTCGTCCAGAGCAAGGTCCCCAAGCTCGCGGCCGACGACCTCGCGCCGGTGAGCTGGCCCGACGACCCTGCGCTCGAGTGGGCGCCGCCCGGCCACGGCGACCTCTACCCGGCGCTCTCGAGCTCCGGGATGCTGGACGCGCTGCTCGACGCCGGTTACGAGTACGCGTTCGTCGCCAACGTCGACAACCTCGGCGCGGTCATGGAGCCGCGGATCCTGGCGTGGTTTGCGCGCGAGCGGATCTCGTTTCTCATGGAGGTCGCCGACCGCACCGAGGCCGACCGCAAGGGCGGCCACCTCGCCCGGCGCGCGGACGGCGGGTTCGTCCTGCGCGAAGTCGCCCAGACGCCCGACGAGGATCTCGAGGCCTTCCAGGACATCGGCCGCCACCGCTTCTTCAACACGAACACGCTCTGGATCGACCTGCGCGCGCTGGCGGCGGTGCTCGAGGAGCGCAACGGCGTGCTCGGGCTGCCGATGATCGTCAATCGCAAGACCGTCGACCCCGGCGACTCCGCCTCGCCCGCGGTCTACCAGCTCGAGACGGCGATGGGAGCGGCGATCGACGTCTTCGACGGCGCCCGTGCGGTCCGCGTGCCGCGCACGCGCTTCGCGCCCGTCAAGACGACGAACGACCTGCTCGCGCTGCGCTCGGACGCCTATGTCCTGCACGAGGACGGGCGCATCGCGCTCGCGCCCGACCGCGCTGGCGAGGGCGCGCCGCTGGTCGACCTCGACCCCGAGCACTTCAAGCTCCTGCGCGACTTCGACGCACGCTTCCCCGCCGGCGCGCCGTCGCTCGTCGCGTGCGAGCGGCTGACGGTCCGCGGCGACGTCGCGTTCGGCGCCGGTGTCGTCGTTCGGGGGACGGTGACGGTGAGCCAGCGCGAGGACGGCCAGCGGCGCGTCGAGGACGGCGCCGTGCTCGAGGGCTGACCCGCCCGCGGCGCCGAGAAACAGCCTGCGTCGCAGCGCCGCAGGGAAATTCACCTCCGGTGAGCGGCTCGCGCAGGATCGTCCTGCCAGAGTGGCCCATGCAGGTCGACACTACGTCAAGCCGCCTGAGGCGGCGTTTCATTCGACTCGGCGGCGATCGACGCTCCTGAAACTCGCGGCCGTCGATCGCGATCGGGCATCCTGCTCCTCGTCATGCATTATCCGCCCGCGCCGCTCCTCGACTGCAGTACCGCCTTCGAGCGGTGTCTCGCCGAGCGGCCGCCGGGCTTGCCGAGCATCGTCGACCTCGATTATTCGCTCGTGGCCCAATGAGCGATCCGTCCTCCGGCGTCGGCGTGCTCGCTGCGCTCGCGGCGGGCGTCGTCTCCTTCCTCAGCCCGTGCGTGCTGCCGCTCGTGCCCGGCTACCTGTCGGCGGTCTCCGGCATCCGGCCCTCGGAGCTCGAGCGCGCGCCGCTGTGGAAGGTGCTCGGGCCGAGCATGCTGTTCGTCCTGAGCTTCTCGGCGATCTTCATCGTGCTCGGGCTCGGGGCGACGAAGCTCGGCTCGACGCTCAACGACCACATCGACACGCTCGAGAAGATCTCGGCTGGGATCATCATCGCGCTCGGCCTCTTCTTCCTCGCGACGCCGTTCGTCGCCAGGCTGAACCGCGAGTGGCGCGTCGAGGCGCTCATGGCGCGCGCCGGCCGCGGTGGGCCGGTGCTCGCCGGGGCCGCCTTCGCGATCGCCTGGACGCCGTGCATCGGCCCGACGCTCGGCGCGATCCTCAGCGCCGCGGCGCTCTCGGAGACAGCCGGCCGCGGCGCCTACCTGCTCGCGTGGTACTCGGCCGGCCTCGCGATCCCGTTCCTCCTGACAGCCGTCGCCTTCAACCGCATGACGACGGTCTTCGCCGCCGTCAAGCGCCACTACGGGGTCATCGTCGCGGCGGGCGGGGCGATCCTCGTGATCATGGGCGTGCTCATCTGGACCGGCGAGCTGACGCAGCTGAACATCGAGGCCCAGCGGCTGCTGAACGACCTGGGGCTCGAGCTCCTCACCGGGATCTAGGGCCAGCCATGGCACGGGAGTCAGGCCAGCATCGCGGCGGCGGCGCGCACAAGGGCCGCGTTGTCGGCCGCCGGCCGTCCGTCTGGCAGGACCGTCGTGTCCTCCAGGCCCGTCCGGATGCCATGCCCGCGCCGGACTGCCCGTTCGTTCACCGCCCAGCTCGCGATCCCGTCGCCGTGGTGGACCTGCTCGAGCGCGATCCCGGCGGCGACGAGGACGGCCTCCATCCGCGCCGCCTGCGCGACGGCCTGCGCCGGGTCGGCGTCGAGCGGCTCGACGAGGACGCGCACGCAGCGGCCGCCGAGCCCTGAGCGCACGAAGGCCTCGGCATCGGCCACCGAGAGCAGGCCGGCCTCGATGCCCACGCCGCGCTCGATCAGCTCGTCGCAGAGCTCCCGGATCCCCGGCTCGCCCTGATTCGCGGTCACGAGCTCGGGCAGCGCCGTCCAGCTCGCGACGAGCTCGCGGCGCGTGCGCGGATCGGGCTCGATCTCGGCCGACGTGCTCAGCGAAACCGGAACGCCTGGACACAGCGCGCGTACCGCACGTAACGCCGCCTCGCACGGAGGGGCTCGAAGCGTCTGGATGCCGGCCGAGTCGTATGGATGAAGATGGAGGACCCGAGCCCCCTCGGCGACGGACGCCCGGGCGGCCTCGGCGAGCTCGTCCGGCGTCCGGGGGACATGCGGATGCTCCGAGGCCGAGCGCGAGCCATTGAGAGCGACCTGAAGGAGGAGTGATGTTCTCGCGTCCATCGCCCGGGATCAGGCGCGCTTGCGGCGATGTGCCTGCAAGCGGGCTTCGACGCGTCTGACGAACGCGGTCTTCGCCTCGGTGTAGCCCTCGCGGTCGTCAGCCAGCCGCTCTGCGAGATCGCGCTTGAGCGCGGCGTACTCGGTCGCGAGCCGGGGGTCTTCGCGCAGCGCGTCGCGGAAGCGCAGGTGCCGGGCCAACTCCTCCTGATCGTCCACGAGGTGGAGGTGATGCGTGCGGTGAGATGCCGACGGGCGACAGAGCCGCGCCGGCCCGTGAGAGTGGCGTTGTAGGCCTCGGGATGGTGGTAGCCGGCCTGGTCGACGAGTGCGGCGAGCGGAGCGTCCAGATCCTCGACGAGGGCCATCATGTCGATCACCGGTTTGGCCGCCAACCCGCGGACGGCCGTCGACCCGATGTGGTGCAGGCGCAGCGTCGGCACGATCTCGGTCAGGCGCGCTGCCTCGGCACTGAAGCGCGCGGGCCAGGAGGGGTCGTACTCGACGACCTCGATGCGGGCGTCGCGGCCACCGCAGCGGGCAAGGTCGAGCGCGCTTGCCGCCCGACGCCCGGCCGGGTCGCGTGGCGATGTCATGGGGTGAGTCTCGCAGCGCCACTCGCGCTCGCGCAGCCTCGCGCTCGCGCAGCCTCGCGCTCGCGCCGCTCGCAGGTCCTCCTGGGGCGTGCTCGTCTGGACGGGCGAGCTGACGCAGCTCAACATCCAGGGCCCAACGCTGCTGAACAACTGGGGATCGCGGTCCTCACCCGGATCCGGGCGCCCGGACCATCCACCACCCAAGGGAGCATCACCATGTCGAAGCACACGCTCGTCGCCGTGCTTGCCGGATGTGCCGTCGCGGCGGGCAGCGTCGCCGCCACCAGCGGCGCCGCCCCCGACGGGAACGGCGATCTACCCCAGGGCAGCGAGCCGGTCACCCTGGACCCCGCGGACTTCACGACGGAGATCGACAACCCGTATTGGCCGATGAGGCCGGGCAGCGAGTGGGTGTATCGCGCGACCGATACGACCGGGACGCGGCAGGACGTCGTGATCACCGTCACCGGTGAGACGAAGTTGATCGCCAACGGCATCACCGCCCGCGTCGTGCGAGACGTCGTAACGGAGAAGGGCGCGAAGGTGGAGGTCAGTAGGGTCGACGGCGAGGCGCCGTGTCAGCCTTGTGGCTGCCGGTCTCCTCGCCGCCGCCCTCCGAACCGGACGTGCCCGTTCCCGAGCATCCGGCTCTCCACAGGACGTGCGCTGTTTGCGCA
>JBPCJA010000027.1:0-4777 GCA_051005755.1 Solirubrobacteraceae bacterium | reverse complement strand
ACTTGTCGGCCTGCCGCCACACGGTCTCCGACTGCGGCTCGACGCCCGCCACGGAGTCGAAGAGGGCGATCGCACCGTCGAGCACGCGCAGCGACCGCTCGACCTCGACGGTGAAGTCGACGTGGCCCGGCGTGTCGAGGATGTTGATGCGGTGGTCGCGCCACTCGCACGTCGTCGCGGCCGACGTGATGGTGATGCCGCGCTCCTGCTCCTGCTCCATCCAGTCCATCGTCGCGGCGCCCTCGTGGACCTCGCCGATCTTGTAGGTCCGGCCGGTGTAGTAGAGGATCCGCTCGGTCGTCGTCGTCTTGCCGGCGTCGATGTGCGCCATGATCCCGATGTTCCGGGTCTTATCGAGCGTGAATGTGCGTGGCATGGCTTCTGTTTGATCTTTCTTCTGTCCCGACCACAAAAAACGGGCCCATCGGGCCCGCGCGCACGTCCGATGTCGAGTCGGTCCGCGGCGCTATGTGGTCGAGGTATCCATCTGTGGCCGGACTGCTGCTCCGAAGCGGGCGCGGATGAGCGCATCTGCCGACGGAACGGCGTCCGACTATAGCAAAGGCGCTTTCGCCCGCCGGGCCGGTTTTGCGACGTTAGCCGGCATCGCGGCGGCGCTTGCGCTGGTGGCCGTCGCGCTGCTCGTCGTCGCGGAGTTCAGCACCGTCGTGCGGGTCGTCGTGGGCTCGCTGGAGACCGAAAAGCGGACCGTCGCCGGGCACGCCAACCACGGGTACGCGCTGCTCGTCGTGGCCCTCGCGGCGGTGCCGCTGACGCTCCTCGCGCTGCGAGGCGTCCGCACGGCGGCGGCCGCGCTCGTGGCGCTCGGGGCCGTGGTGCTCGTCGTCGCGCTGGCGATCGACCTCCCGGATACCCGCGAGTCGGGCCGGCTGCCGGAGTCCGTCGCCTTCGAGGACGCGCGGGCGAAGGCCGGTCCCGGCCTGCCGCTCGAGCTCGCCGGCGGGCTGCTGCTCGTGCTGTCGGGCGGACTGCTGCTGGTGCTGGGCCGGCCTCGTCGGTAGATGGCGCGCAGCCTTGCGCCCCGGGCTGGGGTGGCGTGGTCGCGACGTGTGGCGAGTTGTTCGAGCTCGGCCAGGGAACTCGCCAATCGCGAGCGCGGACCGAGCCCTCACGCGCCACCCGGGAACCCTCACGCGCCAACCCGCCGACCGAACCCCGCTCAGCCCGCGGCGGTCCAGTCGACCGCGCGCATCGGCAGGGCGAGCAGCGCCTCCCACGTCGCGGCGTCGGTTGCGCCGCTGACGGGGAGGCCGCGGGCGATCTGGAAGGTCCGCAGCGCGGCCTCGGTGGCGGCCGTGAAGCGCCCGTCGACGGCCACCGATGGGTCGGCGGTGACGAGGTGCTGCTGCAGCCAGATGACCTCGTCGCCGCTCGTGCCGCGGCGCAGGATCGGCCAGCCGGGGTCGGGGAGCACGGCCGGCACCGGCGGCGCCTGGATCAGCGTCCCCCAGGTCAGGGCGCTCGCCGCCTGCCAGCTCCACCACGACAGCCCGCCGACGCCGTAGCCGGCCCAGATCGCGCGGAAGCGCTGCAGGTCGGCGGGCGGCGGGGCGCTGTAGGCCTGACCGAGCGGCGCCAGCGGCGCGCGGTAGATCCGGTTGTGGGCGACGGTGCGGGCGCTGACGGCGTCGACCGTCCCGCCGATGTCCTTCCAGTAGACCTGCGGGAGGTTGGCCTGCGCCCCGCCCGGCCCGAGGAAGACCGAGTAGGGAAAGCGCGGGTGGTAGTCGACGTATGGAAACGACGTCAGCCCGAGCGGGTAGTCCGGCCCGACGGCGGCGCGCAGCGCGGTCAGGTAGCGCTGCGCGGAGGCGTAGCGGCCTTCGTAGGCGGTCTCGGCGTCGATGATGAGGCAGTCGGCGCCGGCGATCACCGCGGCCGCGCCGGCGGCGGCCTCGCCCAGCGGGTCGCTGCCGTAGACGAACTGCCAGGCGCACACCCGCAGCCCGCGGGCGTGGAGCTCCTGCACGAGCTGCGGCCCGAACTGCGGCCACAGGTTCGCGGCGTCCGAGCTCTTGACGAAGACGGTCCGCATGCCGGCGGCGGCGGCGCGTGCGGCGATCGCATCGAGGTTGCCGCCCTCGCTGCGGGGCAGCTGCCAGATCCACATGCCGTCGCCGCGCAGCACCGCCGGCAGCTCCCCGGGCAGGGTCGTCGCGAGTGGGCGCAGCGCCGCCGCGACGACGACGATGTGGCGCCGGTTGGAGCGGCGGCGGGCGCGGTCGCGGACGGTGACCGCGACGCGGCCACCGGCCGTCCCGGGCGGCACGCGGGCCGACCAGCCGGCCGGGCTGCGGCGCAGCTTCGTCGCCAGCGCGCCCTTCGGCCAGCGGAACGTCACCCGCATCCCGGCGGTGAGCCCCCGCCCGCGTAGCTGGATCTGGCGCCCGATCGCCACGCGCACGACCGTCGCGCACCCGCTCGCGGTCGCCGGGACACAGCGCAGCCCCGTCAGCCTCGGCGCCGGCGTCCGCGCGCCGGCGACCTCTACGAGCGACAGCACGAACACCGTCGCGCAGGCGATCGCCGCGATCCGAAGCCTCATCACCGTCCAGAACCGGCGACCGCGCCGGGAGTAGCGGCTCAGAGCCGCCGTCAGATCACCAGCGGTAGTGGGCGAACGCCTTGTTCGCCTGGGCCATGCGGTAGATGTCGTCCTTGCGCTTGTAGGAGCCGCCCTGCTGGGACTGGGCATCCATCAGCTCGTTGGCGAGCCGCTGGGACATCGTCTTCTCGCGCCGCTGGCGAGCGAACTCGACGAGCCAGCGCACGGCGAGCGTGCGGGCGCGGCGGGAGGGCACCTCGACGGGCACCTGATACGTCGCGCCGCCGACGCGGCGCGGGCGGACCTCGAGCACCGGGGTCAGCGCCTTGATCGACAGCTCGAGCTGCTCGACGGGGTCCTTGCCGGTGCGCTCGCCGATGATCGCCAGCGCGTCGTAGACGATCTTCTCGGCGACCGACTTCTTGCCGTCGAGCATGACCTTGTTGATGACCTGCTGGACGATCCGCGAGCGGTGGATGGGGTCCGGCTCGACCGGCCGGAGCTGGGCGGCTGCACGACGGGGCATCTACTTCTTCTTCACGCCGTACTGGCTGCGCGCCTTCTTGCGGTCGCTGACGCCGGCCGCGTCGAGCGTCCCGCGGACGACCTTGTAGCGCACGCCCGGCAGGTCCTTGACACGGCCGCCGCGGACGAGCACGACGGAGTGCTCCTGGAGGTTGTGGCCCTCTCCCGGGATGTACGCCGTCACCTCGATCGAGCCGGTGATCCGCACGCGGGCGACCTTGCGCAGCGCCGAGTTGGGCTTCTTCGGCGTCGTCGTATAGACGCGCGTGCAGACGCCGCGTCGCTGGGGAGCGGCGACCTTCTTCTTGCGCCCCTTGCCCGACTTCAGACCGGGGGTGGCGAGCTTCTTCTTGGGCACCTTGCGGCCCTTGCGGACAAGCTGTGACGTCGTTGGCATGCGGCGCGGGATCCTAGCAGCGTGCCGGACTGCTCAGCGGGCGGCGGGCACCGGCTTGATCGCCAGGCCGCGCTGACGGCGGCCCGCGTCGTCTGGGTACGTGAGCCGGTACAGCGCCCCCGGACGGTGGGCGATCGTGCGAGTGAACGCGGCGCGGCCGTCGATCCGCAGCCGCTCGAGGAGGCTCCACCCGCCCCTCGGGAGCTGGCGCTGGAGGAGGACCGTCTTGACGCCGTGGCCGAGGCGCAGGCGCCCGTAGAGCAGCACCCTGCGCTTGGGCTGCGACTGGGCGAAGAGGCCCGCAAGGAACGTCTTGGCGGCCCGCTTGTCGTCGCCGCCCGCGACGAGCAGCCCCGTGGAGTACTCCCCGAAGGGGCGCGCGTTGCTCGCCGACACGCGCACCGGCGCGGGCGGCTGGTCGCGCAGGAGGAACTGCGCGAAGGAGCGCACGTTGGGGACCTTGTCGGAGAGATACTCCGCCCACGTCAGCCAGCGCGCCTGCTGGATCTCCGACACCCGCGGGCGCCCGGGGATGCCCTGCGTCTCGTAGCCGAACTCGGTGAGGTAGATGTCGCGGTTGGCGCGCGCGAGGCGGCCCATCCTCACGAGCTTGTCGAGCGTGCGGGCAAGCACCGGCAGGTCGCCCAGGCGCAGGTCGCCGGGCTCCCTCCTCCGGTCGCTCACGCGCGACGGGCGCTCGTTCTGGGAGTACGGGTGGTGTGACCATCCGTCGCCGGGGACCGTCGTGAAGCCAGCGCAGCCGGCGGTCGTGCGGGGACGCAGGTTGCGGTCCACGCAGGCCAGCTCACGCAGGAACTCAAGCGGCGGCACGGGGCCCGTGCCGCGCGAGCCGCCGGTGCTCGACGTGTTGCCGATGAGGACCTTGACCTTGGTGCGTGCGGTCTTCACGGCCGCATAGGCGGCGCGGACCATCGCGCGGTATACGACGGGGCTGGCAGGCGTCGTGCCGTCGGCCTGCCACTGGGGCAGCAACAGGCCCGGGTGGTTGGGCTCGTTCCAGAGGATGAGCTCGTCGACGGCGGGCAGCCGCCCCGCCGCTGCCGCAGCGTCAGCAGCCTGCGCCGACCGCGCGCGTACAGGCGGGATGAGGTCCGGCAGCGCGAACGGGATGAGCGGCTGTAGAAACGCCTGCACGATGTCCTGGTCCTGGGTCGGCGCCGGCGCCAGCGGGGGATCGGGAGTAGGTGTGAAGCCGCCCGAGTAGCGCAACGCGAAGGCCAATGCGAAATCGGCGTCAGCCCGTGGATCGACGTTCCTCCGCGCCCGCG
>JBPCJA010000026.1:0-5326 GCA_051005755.1 Solirubrobacteraceae bacterium | reverse complement strand
CGCGGCGCGGGGCGCCCGGCCGGCGGCGCGATCGGCGCGACCTCGGGCGTCCCCGCGCCGGCGCCATCCGCCTGCGCCGGCGAGATCTCGGGGCCGACGACGATCTGGCGCAGCGCGCTCAGACCGCCCAAGCCGCCCGCGCCGACGAGCACGACGACGAGTGCCGCCACGATGGCGACGGGCACGATCGCCGCGGCCGTCCCTGCCCGCAGAAGCTGGCGCAGCCATGCGCCGACGAGGTCCATCCTCCGATGATAGGCACCGACTCCACAGCGCAAGGACGTTCGATCGTGCGCACGCTGCGGGCCGCGCTGCTCGGGCTCACCCTCGTGCTGGCGATCATCGGCGCGGTCGGGATCGCGGCGCTCTACGGCGCCCGCCAGCAGTACGAGGACCAGCTCATCGCCGCGTCGGAGCTCGAGGTCTCCAGCGCGAACCTCCTGGCAGCGACGGTCGCGCTGGAGGCCAACCTCACGCGGCCGCGCTCACGGACCACGGCCCGCTTCGTGGCTCGCGCCGCGCAAGGCTTCGAGCGCAGTGCCGAGCAGGTCCACCGTCTCGCCGCCGACGACGGCCCCAGCCGCGCTCTCGCGGCGGCGATCCCGTCCCCGCGCGATGCACGAGCGCTCGCGCTGCACCCGACGATCGACGCGACCCGCGCCCGCGTCCGGCGCGCCCTGCCTGCGGTGCGCCGCGCCGTCGCCCTGCTGGCCGAGCGCCAGCACGTGCGCCGCGAGGCCGCCCGCCACACGGCTACGAACCACTCCCACACGGCGATCGTGGCGATCGGTGTCGGCGCGGGCCTGGCGCTCGTCGGTGTGCTCGCGTTCCTCACGCTGCTCATTCGCACGATGCATCGCCCGCTCGACGACCTCGTCACGGCGACGCGCCGGATGGCGGCCGGCGATCTCAGCGTCCGCGTGCAGGCGACCGGGCCGTCGGAGCTCGAAGCGCTGGGCCAGGCCTTCAACACCATGGGCCGGGACCTCGCGGAGGCCGGCGGACGCGTCGAGACCCAGCGCCAGCGGCTGGCGACGACGTTGGAGAGCCTCGGCGACGGTCTCGTCATCGTCGATCCCGGCGATCGCGTCACGACGATGAACCCGCGCGCACGCGAGCTCGTCCGCGGCCTGCAACCCGGCTCCTCGGCGCACGGACCGCACAGCCCGCTCCCCGGCCTGCAGGACGCGCTCGCCGGCGAGGTCACCGTGCGCCACGACGGCGGCGCGCTGGCGATCACCGCCGCGCGGCTCGCCGGGCCGGAGGGCGGGCTCGTCTGGACGCTGCGCGACATCACCGAGCGTGCGCGCCTCGAGCAGGCCAAGAGCGACTTCGTCGCCACCGCGTCGCACGAGCTGCGCAGCCCGCTGACGTCGATCAAGGGCTTCATCGAGCTGCTGGAGTCGACGAACAGCGACAACCTCACCGAGCGCCAGCACGAGTTCATCCGGATCGTGCTGCAGTCGACCGACCGGCTCGTGGACCTCGTCAACGACCTGCTCGACATCGCCCGCATCGAGTCCGGCCAGTTCGAGATCCATGCCCGCAGCGTCGATCTGCGGCCGACCATCGAGGAGGTCGCGGCGCTCATGCAGCCGCGCCTGCTCGAGAAGCGCCAGCACCTCGACCTCGAGATCGCCGAGCCGCGGCCGGCGGCGCTCGCCGACCCCGCGCGCGTGCGCCAGATCGTGACGAACCTCGTGACGAACGCGCACCTCTACACCGGCGAGGAGGGCAGGATCACGGTGCGCCTGGAGGGCGACAGGCAGGCGACGCGCATCACGGTGGGCGACAGCGGCCGCGGAATCTCCGCCGAGGATCTACAGCGCGTCTTCGATCGCTTCTACCGCGGCACGTCCAACGAGCACAAGGGTCCGGGCACGGGCCTCGGCCTCGCGATCGTCAAGTCGCTCGTCGACCTGCACGGCGGCTCGATCGACGTCACCAGCGAGCCGGGCCGGGGCACGACGTTCACCGTCACGCTGCCGGCCGCGCCCGCGTTCGGCGACGGCGCGCCGTCGGCGCCCTCGCTCGCGACCCGGCGGGTGCTCGTCGTCGACAACGAGCCCGCGCTCGCCGCGCTCATCGCCCAGCAGCTGCAGCCGCTCGGGGTGCAGACCGTTCAGGCGCACTCCGGCGCCGAGGCGCTCGAGCGGCTGCGCGCCGAGCATTTCGACGCGATCACGCTCGACATCCTCATGCCGGGGATGAACGGCTTCGACGTCCTGCGCGCCGTCCGAGCCGACCCGCGGCTGCGCACCGTACCGGTCGTCTTCGTGTCGGCCTCCTCGACGTTGCACGAGCTCGAGGGCGAGTGGGCGGTGGACAAGCCGATCGATCGCCGCCGCCTGACCGATGTGCTCGAGGCCGCGGTCCACGCCAAGCGCTCACGCGTGCTCGTGCTCGCACCCGAGCACATGCGCGGGGATCTCGCGCCGTCGCTGTCGGCCCTCGGCATCGACCATCGCTGGGTCACGAGCGCCGAGGAGGCAGCGCGCGTGGGGGCGCAGGAGCTCTTCGAGATCGCGCTCGTCCACGCGAGCCTCAGCAACGCGTCCGCGATCCTCCAAGGGACGGTCCTGCGCGGGCGCCGGCGGGGGCGCTCGGTCATCCTCTTCTCGACCGACGGCGACCGGCAGGCGCGCGGTGACACGATCGGGGTGCCCGTCTTCCCACTGGCGCAGGCCGTGAGCGCGCTGCGATCGGCGCTTGGCGAGACCGGCGTGGCTCAGGGAAGATGATGGCGGTGACCACACAGGAGCAGTTGCACGCACGGATCGCGGAGCTCGAGATCCAGCTGGCGCAGCGCACCCGGGACGCAGCCGAGCAGGACGAGCAGCTCCAGCGCTACGCCGCCGACCTGCGCGAGACGTTCAAGGAGGAGCGAGCCCGCGGCCAGGAGCTGCGCCGCTCCTACATGCTGACCGTGCGCGCGCTCGCCAGCGCGGTCGAGGCGCGCGACGCCTACACCGGCCGCCACGCCGAACGCGTGGCCGCCTACGGCCTGAAGATCGCCGCCGCCGCCGGCATGTGCCTCGGCGACGAACCGCAGATCGAGTTCGGCTTCCTCCTGCACGACGCCGGCAAGGTGGCGGTGCCCGATGCGATCCTCTTCAAGTCAGGTCCCCTGACGCCCGCCGAGCGGGCCATCGTCGAGCAGCATCCGGTGACGGGCTCCGAGATCGTCCGCGACATCGACTTCCTCGGCGCGGCCCGCGACGTCATCCGCTCCCACCACGAGCGCTGGGACGGCGCGGGCTATCCCGACGGGCTGGCCGGCACGGACATCCCGCTGTCGGCGCGCGTGTTCGCCGTCGCCGACACGCTCGACGCGCTGACGACGGACCGCCCGTACCGGCGCGCGTCGTCGTTCGCCGACGCGCGGGTCATGATCGTGCGAGACAGCGGCACACACTTCGACCCGGAGGTCATCGACGCGTTCGAGTCGCTGCCGGACCTGGTCCTCGAGCGCATCCGCCAGGAGATCGGGTGACATGGAAGGTCGGCCCTCGCGATGACTGCGCGCCATTGCTCGACCGTGCTCAGCGTCGAGCCGAAAGGTGGGCCCTCGCGATGAGCCCCCAGCGCGCCGTGCTCATCGTCGACGACGACCCGTTCATCCGCAAGCTCATCGTGACGACGCTCGAGGGCGTCTCGGCGTACGACCTCCACGAGGCCGCGGACGGCGAGCAGGCGGTGCAGGCGGCGACCAGGGAGGCGCCACGGCTCGTCTTCCTCGACATCGACATGCCGGTGCTCGACGGCATCGAGGCGTGCCGGCAGATGCGCGCGGTCCCGGCGATGGCGTGCGCGAAGATCGTCATGCTCACGGCGTCGGTCGAGGACTCCTCCCGCCGTCGGGCGATCGAGGCGGGCGCCGACTTCTTCCTCACCAAGCCCTTCAGCCCCCTTGACCTGCTGCGGCTCGTCGACGAGCTCGACAGCGGGAGATGACGGACGCTAGCTGCCGACCGGGCGGCGCAGTTCGGTGTCGGGGTTCTGCAGCGTCGCGTCCACGCGCAGCGCACGGGTGCGCAGCAGCTCGGGCAGGACCTCCTCGACGATCTCCGACGCGCGCTGGATCGCGGCCCACGCGTTCGTGGCCTGCAGCTCGATCCACGTGAGCTTCAGCTCGCAGACGTCGGTCTGCAGCGCGAGGTCGGCGGCCGGGAGCTGGTCGATCGGGCGCGGGCTCGCGGCATCCGAGTGGATCCAGTCGTCGAACATCCCCTTGGCCCGCATGCACCAGCGCATCTCGCCGGGGACGACGAAGTTGACCTCGAAGATGATCGGCGGAGCGCTGGCCATCGGCGGCCGTGGGACTACCCGCCGACCTGGCGGCCCGCGTACTCGAACAGGCCGCCGGTGATCATCCACGTGCCGTCGATCTTCTGCAGATTGGCCTGCATGCCCAAGCCGATCACGCGGACCTTTGCCTTGTCGCCGGTGATCTTCGCGTCGCCGACCTCACCGTCGACGAGGATGTTGCGCTGTACCTGGGTGAGGGCGGCGTGGAGCTTCTCGATGCCCTCGGTGCAGGTCGTCGCCTTGATGTCCGGGAATCCGAGCGGGTTGTCAGCGAGAAGGGTGAGGATCTGCTTCTGTGCGCGGGCGGTGAGCCGGTCGCAGACCTGCTTCCCGTCGCCCTTGGAGAGACCGCTGATCGCAGTGCTCACGGTGTCCTCGGCCTTGCTCGCATCGCCGCCGCAGCCGCTGGCCAGGAAGGCGACGACGGCGAGCAGTGCCAGGGCGACGGAGCGCATGCTGCGGCGAGGGTAGCGCGCCCGCGCCAAGCGTGACGACGTGCGCTCGCCGATCGACGAGGGCGCCGCGTTCACGGTACGTTCCCGGCCCGTGAACGTCGACGAAGCACTGCTCGCGCTCAACGACCGCCTCGGCCAGGAGGTCACGGCGTGGGTCGAGGTCGACCACGAGAAGCCGCTGCTCATCGCGACCGGGCTGCTCGACAACTGGAGCCGCGAGACCGCCGCCGGCCTGCTGCCCAAGGAGGATCCGCAGCACTTCGACCTCCGCGGCCATTACTCGATCGGCGACGCCCGCTTCGACCTCAGCGACGCGCCCGTCGAGTCCGTCGGCGAGCGCCCCGGCGGCAACGGCCTCGTGTTCCGTCTGACCGGCGGGGCGCGCCTCGTCGTGACCTGGCAGCCGATGCCCGAGGAGGACTTGGTCTAGACGAGGGCTAGGAGGCTGGTGTTTTTCGCAGCGGCGCGGTTCCGTCCGACCCTCAAGTCATGATTGAGGGTATGACTTTGGGTTTGTCTCCGCGCCAGGCCGACATGTTTGTCACGACGACCGGTTTCTGCGA
>JBPCJA010000025.1:0-17636 GCA_051005755.1 Solirubrobacteraceae bacterium | reverse complement strand
GGCCACGTCGACTTCACCGTCGAGGTCGAGCGGTCGCTGCGCGTGCTCGACGGTGCGATCGCCCTCTTCGACTCCGTGGCGGGCGTCGAGCCGCAGTCGGAGACCGTGTGGCGGCAGGCCGACAAGTACGCCGTGCCGCGGATCGCGTTCATCAACAAGATGGACCGCATCGGCGCGGACTTCGCGGGCTCCGTGAAGACGATGGAGACTCGCCTCGGGGCCCATGCCGTCCCGGTCCAGATCCCGATCGGCGTGGAGTCGGACTTCAAGGGCATCATCGACCTGCTCGGCATGAAGGCCATCGTCTACCGGGACGACCTCGGCAAGGAGCAGGAGATCATCGACATCCCGGCGGAGTACGCCGACGCCGCCGCGGAGGCGCGCGAGCGCCTCGTCAGCACCCTCGCCGACCTCGACGACGAGATCGCCGAGCTCTTCCTCGAGGATGCCGACATCCCGATCCGGACGCTGAAGGCCGCGATCCGCAAGGCGACCCTCTCGATCGAGATCACGCCGGTCATGTGCGGCTCGGCGTTCAAGAACAAGGGCGTGCAACCGCTACTGGACGCCGTGCTCGACTACCTGCCCTCGCCGCTGGAGGTCAAGCCGATCGACGGCGTGCTCGTGAACAAGGCCGGCGAGGACGGCGACCCGATCGTCCTGCGTCCGAACGACGACGACCCCTTCGCCGCGCTCGGCTTCAAGATCATGGCCGACCCGTTCGTCGGCAAGCTCACGTACTTCCGCGTGTACTCGGGAACGCTGCAGGCCGGATCGAAGGTCCTCAACGTCTCGACCGGCCGCCAGGAGCGCATCGGGCGCCTGCTCGTCATGCACGCCAACGACCGCGAGGAGGTCGACGCCGTCTACGCCGGCGACATCGCCGCCGCCGTCGGCATCAAGCAGGTCGTGACGGGTGACACGCTCTGCGATCCCAGCCGGCCCGTGAAGCTCGAGATGATCGACTTCCCCGAGCCGGTCATCAAGGTCGCCGTGGAGCCCAAGACGAAGATCGACCAGGAGAAGATGTCCGTCGCCCTCGGCCGCCTGGCGGAGGAGGACCCGACGTTCCGCGTGCAGACCAACGAGGAGACCGGCCAGGTCGAGATCTCCGGGATGGGCGAGCTGCACCTCGAGATCCTGGTCGACCGCATGAAGCGCGAGTACGGCGTGGAGGCCAACGTGGGCCGCCCGCAGGTCTCCTATCGCGAGACGATCCGCGGGACCGCCCGCAAGGTCGAGGGTCGCTTCGTCAAGCAGACCGGCGGCTCGGGCCAGTTCGGCATCGTCTACATCGACATCGAGCCCGCCCCCGGCGAGGGCTTTGACTTCGTCTCGAAGATCAGGGGCGGCTCCGTCCCCAGCGAATTCATCCCCGCCGTGGAGAAGGGCGTGGAGGAGGCGATCGAGACCGGCGTCAAGGCCGGCTACCCGATGGTCGACATCCGCGTGACGCTCGTCGACGGCAAGTACCACGACACCGACTCCTCGGAGATCGCCTTCAAGGTCGCCGGCTCCCTGGCGTTCAAGGAGGCCGCGCGGCGGGCCAAGCCGGTCCTGCTCGAGCCGATCTTCGCGGTCGAGGTCGTGACCCCGGAGGACTTCCTCGGCGAGGTCATCGGCGACCTCAGCCGCCGCCGCGGACGGGTCGAGGGCCAGGACCGGCGCGGCAACGCGCTGGCGGTCACCGCCCGTGTCCCGCTGAGCGAAATGTTCGGCTACGCGACCGATTTGCGGTCCAACACGCAGGGCCGTGCGATGTACACGATGCAGTTCGACGGCTACGACGAGGTGCCGCCGAACATCGCCGAGAAGGTCGTGGCGCATCGCATGGGAGAGCCGGCGGCGGCCTGACCCGGCGGCCGCAGGCCTCCAGGCGCCCCACCCAGCAAGTTCGATAGTTTCATCCAGTTCATCGAGAGACGCAGAGGAGCGAACCAAAAGTGGCAAAGGAGAAGTTCGATCGCGACAAGCCGCACGTCAACGTCGGCACGATCGGTCACATCGACCACGGCAAGACGACGCTGACGGCTGCCATCACGACCGTGCTCGCCGAGCGCGGCGGTGGCGAGGCGCGCAGCTTCGCCGAGATCGACAACGCTCCGGAGGAGAAGGCGCGCGGGATCACGATCGCCACCTCGCACGTCGAGTACTCGACCGACAACCGCCACTACGCACACGTCGACTGTCCCGGTCACGCCGACTACATCAAGAACATGATCACCGGCGCCGCGCAGATGGACGGCGCGATCCTCGTGGTCTCGGCGGCGGACGGCCCGATGCCCCAGACGCGCGAGCACATCCTGCTCGCCCGTCAGGTCGGGGTGCCCTACATCGTCGTCTTCCTCAACAAGGCCGACATGGTCGACGACGACGAGCTGCTCGAGCTCGTCGAGCTCGAGGTCCGCGAGCTGCTGACGTACTACGACTTCCCGGGCGACGACATCCCGTTCGTCATCGGCTCGGCGCTGCAGGCCCTCGAGGGCGACGAGGCTGCCAAGGGCAAGATCCTCGAGCTCGCCGAGGCCCTGGACACGTACATCCCGGAGCCGACCCGCGACCTCGACAAGCCGTTCCTCATGCCGGTCGAGGACGTCTTCTCGATCACCGGCCGCGGCACCGTCGCGACCGGGCGCATCGAGCAGGGTGTCGTCCATACCGGCGACACGGTCGAGATCGTCGGCATCAAGGCCTCCACCTCGACGGTCGTCACGGGCGTCGAGATGTTTCGCAAGATCCTCGACGAGGGCCGGGCCGGCGACAACGTCGGCTGCCTGCTGCGAGGCACCAAGCGCGAGGACATCGAGCGCGGCCAGGTGCTCTGCAAGCCCAAGTCGATCACGCCGCACACGAAGTTCAAGTCCGAGGTCTACGTCCTGAAGAAGGAGGAGGGCGGCCGCCACACCCCCTTCTTCACGGGCTACCGGCCACAGTTCTACTTCCGCACGACGGATGTCACGGGCTCGGCACATCTGCCCGAGGGCGTCGAAATGGTCATGCCGGGCGACAACGTCCAGATGGAGATCGAGCTCATCCAGCCGATCGCCATGGACGCCGGCCTGCGCTTCGCCATCCGCGAGGGCGGCCGCACGGTCGGCTCCGGCGTCGTGACCGAGATCATCGAGTAAGGAGCGCGGACTCACAGCACCCTCATAGGGGCGGGCCCGGCCTACCGGGACCCGCCCCTTCTGGCGCTCACAGCCCAAGCACGCAATGGCTACGACCACACAGAACAAGATCCGCATCCGCCTGAAGGCCTACGACCACTCGGCCATCGAGACGGCTGCCAAGGAGATCGTCGAGACGGCGACGCGCACCGGTGCGACCGTCTCCGGGCCGGTGCCGTTGCCGACCGAGAAGAACGTCTACTGCGTCATCCGCTCGCCGTTCAAGGACAAGGACTCGCGCGAGCACTTCGAGATCCGGACGCACAAGCGGCTCATCGACATCCATCAGCCCACGCCGAAGACGGTCGACTCGCTCCAGCGGCTCGACCACCTCCCGGCCGGCGTCGACATCGAGATCCGCCTCGCTACGTGATGGCCGCGATCCTCGCCAAGAAGCTCGGCATGACCCAGCTGTTCCTCGATGACGGCAGGGTCGAGCGGGTCACCGTGCTCGAGGCCGGGCCCTGTCCCGTCACGGCCGTGCGCACGCACGAGCGCGACGGCTACGAGGCCGTCCAGCTCGCCTTCGGGGCGTCGAAGGCCAAGCACCTGACGCGTGCCGAGATCGGTCACCTCAAGAAGGTCGGCGCCCCGCCGATGCGCCACGTCAAGGAGTTCCGCGACGAGGCGGGCGAGCTCGTCGTCGGCGAGACGGTCACGGTCGAGGCCTTCGACGTCGGGCAGACCGTGAAGGTCTCCGGCGTCTCGAAGGGCAAGGGCTTCCAGGGCACGATCAAGCGCCACAACTACGCCAGCGGCCCGAAGTCGCACGGCTCGCACAACGTTCGCGCCCCCGGCTCGATCGGCGCGTCGGCCACGCCCTCGCGCGTGTTCAAGGGCATTCGCGGGCCGGGCCAGATGGGCAACAAGCGCGTGACCCAGAAGGGCCTCCAGATCGTTCGCCTGGACCCGGCGCAGAACCTCATGCTCGTTCGCGGCTCGGTGCCCGGGCCGCGCAACGGCTACGTGGAGGTCCGCAGCGATGGCTGACGCTCCGGTCCTCGGCGGCTCCAAGAAGACCGCGCTCGACGACGCCGCCTTCGGCGCGCCGTTCAACGAGGCGCTCGTGCACGAGTCGGTGCGCGCCGAGCTGGCGGCGCGCCGGCAGGGCACGCATGCGACGAAGACACGCGGAAAGGTCCGCGGTGGCGGCGCCAAGCCGTGGCGCCAGAAGGGCACCGGCCGCGCCCGCGCGGGCTCCAGCCGGTCTCCGATCTGGACCGGCGGCGGCACGATCTTCGGGCCCTCGCCACGGCACTACACGTTCAAGGTCAACCGCAAGGAGCGTCGCGCCGCGCTGCGCAGTGCGCTGTCGGTTCACGCCGGCCGCCGCTCGATCGCCGTCTTCGACCCGTCCGGCTTCGACACGCCGTCGACGAAGCGGGCGGCGCAGCTGCTGGCGGACTCCGCGCTGGCGCAGCCGACGCTCGTCGTCCTCACCGACGCCCATGAGCACGCGGCGCTGTCGTTTCGCAACCTCGCCCGCGTCTCCGTCCTTCCGGTCTCGATGGTCGGCGTCGCCGATCTCATCGGCGCCGCATCCGTGGTCTGCACGCAGGAGGCGCTCGACGCGCTCACGGCGCGCGCCAAGGGGGCGACTCCTTCCTGATGGATCACAGCCAGGTCATCATCCGCCCGGTCGTCTCCGAGAAGTCCTACGTCCTCGCGGCCGCGGGCAAGTACACGTTCCGCGTCCATCCCGACGCGCACAAGACCCAGATCGGGCAGGCGATCGAGGCGCTGTTCGACGTCTCCGTCGTCGAGGTGCGCACGATGCGCGTGAAGTCCAAGCCCAAGCGGCGCGGCGCGATCCATGGCCGCACGCGGTCGTGGAAGAAGGCCATGGTGCAGGTCGCCCCCGGCGACACGATCCCGATCTTCCAGGGCCTCGAGGCCCTCGAGGGCTAGGCAGGAAACACACATGGCAATCCGCAAGCCCAAGCCCACCAGTCCCGGCCGGCGCTTCTCGACGTACCCGGACTTCGCCGAGGTCACGACGGACCGGCCCGAGAAGACGCTCGTCGAGGGGCTGACGAAGACCGGCGGACGCAACGCCCGCGGGCGCAAGACCGCGCGCCACCGCGGTGGCGGCGCCAAGCGCCTGTACCGCAAGATCGACTTCAAGCGCCGCAAGGACGGCGTGCCCGCGAAGGTCGCGGCGATCGAGTACGACCCCAACCGCTCGGCGTACATCGCGCTGCTGCACTACGTCGACGGCGAGAAGGCCTACATCCTCGCCCCCGCGCGGCTGAGCGTCGGCATGACGGTCTCCTCCGGCGAGGACGCCGACATCGTGCCCGGCAACTGCCTGCCGCTGCGTCGCATCCCGATCGGCACCGTCGTCCACAACGTCGAGCTCGAGCCCGGGCGCGGCGGTCAGCTCGGCCGCTCGGCCGGTACCGGGATCCAGCTCATGGCGCGCGACGGCGGCATGGCGACGCTGCGACTGCCCTCCGGCGAGATGCGCCTCGTCCGCGACGAGTGCCGCGGCACGGTGGGCACGATCGGCAACGCCGATCACCAGAACGTCAAGATCGGCAAGGCGGGGCGCAAGCGCCACATGGGCGTCCGCCCGCAGACCCGGGGCACCGCGATGAACCCCGTCGACCACCCGCACGGCGGTGGCGAGGGCTCGACGACGGCCGGCCGCCATCCGGTCACCCCCTGGGGCGTGCCGACGCTCGGCTATCGCACTCGCAAGAAGAACAAGGCATCAGACCGCTACATCGTGCGCGGTCGCAAGCGTGGGAAGAAGAGGTAGGCGGTGAGTCGTTCCAGCAAGAAGGGGCCGTGGGTCGAGGAGCGTCTCATGGCACGCGTCGAGGCACTGAACGCCTCGAACTCCAAGCAGATGCTCAAGACGTGGTCGCGCGCATCGACGATCTTCCCGGAGATGGTCGGTCACACGATCGCCGTCCACGACGGTCGCAAGCACGTGCCGGTCTTCGTCTCGGAGTCGATGGTGGGCCACAAGCTCGGCGAGTTCGCGCCGACGCGGCTGTACCGCGGCCATGCCGGGAGCGGGAGGGTCCGATGAGCCCGCGCAAACCCGACACGCCCGACGAGGGCGAGAAGGCCGAGGTCGAGGCAAAGAAGCGGCGCCTGCGCCGCAAGAAGGCCACCGAGGCCACGCCAGCCGAGCCGGTGGCCGAGCCCGAGCAGGGCGAGGCGCAAGACGCGGCGCAGGAGGCTCCTGAGCCGGTCGCCGAGGCGCCCGCCGCAGAGGAGGAGCCGGTCGCCGAGGAGCCCGTCGCCGCTGCGAAGCCGACGAAAGCTGCCGCCAAGCCCGTCGACGCCAAGCCCGCAGCCCCGACGGCGGAGCCCGCCGAGGCCGACGCCGAGCCCAAGCCCAAGGCGCGCCGCCCCCGCCGCAAGGCCGAGCCCGAGGCGCCGGCCGCCACCGCCCCCACGCGCAAGCGCGCGCCGCGCGACTACGGCGACACGCCCCCGATGGTCCGCGCGCACGCGAAGTACGTGCGGACGTCGGCGCGCAAGGCGCGCCTCGTCTGCGACCACATCCGCGGCAAGTCGGTCGACGAGGCGCGCGCGATCCTCGCGCACGCCAACCGCGACGTCGCGCGCGACTGGTCCAAGCTGCTGGAGTCGGCGGTCGCCAACGCCGAGCACAACCACGAGCTCATCGGCGACGACCTGCGTATCCACGCGGTCAAGGCCGACGAGGGCCCGACGCTGAAGCGTTTCCGCCCGCGCGCGATGGGGCGCGCGACGAAGATCCGCAAGCGCACGAGCCACCTCTCGATCACCCTTACACCGAAGGGCGGGGACAACTAGATGGGTCAGAAGGTTCACCCCGAGTCGATGCGCGTGGGCTACATCCACGACTGGAAGTCCAACTGGTTCAACGAGAAGCAGTTCGCCGACTACCTGGCCGAGGACGTCGCGATCCGAAACCACATCACCCGCAAGCTCGCGCACGCCGGCCTGTCGGACATCACGATCCGCAAGGACGCCAACGAGGTGGAGGTCAACATCCACACGGCGCGCCCGGGGATCGTCATCGGCAAGTCGGGCTCCGAGGTCGACGCGCTGCGCAAGGACCTGCACCGCATCACGCGCAAGCAGATCAAGGTCAACATCCTCGAGATCAAGCGCCCGGAGCTGGATGCCAAGCTCGTGGCGCAGTCGGTCGCCGAGCAGCTGCAGAATCGCGTCGCCTTCCGCCGCGCGATGAAGCGCGCCCTGACGAGCGCGATGCGCTCGGGCGCCAAGGGCTGCAAGATCCAGGTCGGGGGCCGCCTCGGCGGCGCCGAGATGGCCCGCACGGAGAGCTACTCCGACGGCCGCGTGCCGCTGCACACGCTGCGAGCCGACATCGACTACGGCTTCTTCGAGGCCAAGACGACGTTCGGGCGCATCGGCGTGAAGTGCTGGATCAACAAGGGCGAGATCATGCCCGAGGGCTATGCCGGCGCCGACCTCACCGACATGGAGGGTCCGTCCCAGCAGCAGCAGGGCGACCGTGACGGCGGCCGCGGACGCGGTCGCGGCGACCGCGACGGACGTGGCGGCGGCCGCGGCGGCGGTGGCCGCGGCGGCGGACCGGGTGGCCGCGGCGGCGGACCGGGCGGGCGCGGCGGCGGTGGTGGTGGCGGCGGCACGTCGCGGCCCGGCTTCGGCCCCGGCGCCGGTGGTTCCCGCGGAGGTGGTCGATAAGTGCTGTCCCCGAAGCGCGTCAAGCACCGCAAGCAGCACCGCGGCCGCAGGGCCGGGCTGTCGCGCGGGCAGACGACGATCCAGTTCGGCGAGTACGGCCTCAAGTCGCTCGACGCCGGCTGGCTGACGAACCGCCAGATCGAGGCCGCGCGTATTGCGATGACCCGCAAGATCAAGCGTGGCGGCAAGGTCTGGATCAACGTCTACCCCGACAAGCCCTTCACGAAGAAGCCCGCCGAGACCCGCATGGGCTCCGGCAAGGGCTCGCCCGAGGGGTGGGTCGCCGTCGTCAAGCCGGGGCGCGTCATGTTCGAGCTCGCCGGGGTCTCCGAGCCACTGGCTCGCGAGGCGATGCGCCTGGCCGGCCACAAGCTGCCGGTGAAGACGAAGTTCGTTCTGCGCGAGGACACCCCGCAATGAACGCCAAGGATCTGCGCGAGATGAACGAGCGCGAGCTCGTCGAGCAGTTGGCCACCGCGCGCAAGGGGCTCTTCGGGCTGCGCTTCCAGCACGCCACGGGCGAGCTCGAGAACACCGCCGGGCTGCGGACCGCCAAGCGCGACCTGGCCCGCGTCCTCACCGTCGCGCGCGAGCGCGAGATCGATCCCAACCGGAAGTAGCGATGGCTGACGAGACCCCCGACACCGAGCAGACCAAGCCCGAGGCCGACGCGCCAGCGCCGAAGATGGGCCGCGAGGAGCGCGCGCGGCGCGAGCACGCGGCGAAGTCCCAGCGTCCGTCGCGGACCCCCGAGCAGCGCGACGCCGAGCGCCGCGAGCGGCGCGCGAAGAAGGCCGTCGCCCGCCGCCGCCGCCGCGAGCAGGAGAAGGCCAAGCGCGCCGCGACCGGGGAGAAGGGCACCGGCACGCCGCCCGCGGAGCCGAGGGTCTCCTCGCCGCAGGTGCGCACCGGCACCGTCGTATCGGCGAAGCCCGACAAGACGATCGTCGTGCGCATCGACATCGCGCGCAGGCACCGGCGCTACGAGAAGATCGTCCGTTCGACGAACAAGCTGCACGTCCACGATGAGGCCAACGATGCCAATGAGGGCGATCGCGTCCGCGTCGTCGAGAGCCGGCCGCTGTCGCGCACGAAGCGCTGGCAACTCGAAGAGGTCCTGGAGCGCGCGAGGTGATCCAGAACGAGACACGCCTCAAGGTCGCAGACAACACCGGCGCGCGCGAGATCCTCTGCATCCGCGTCAAGGGCGGGTCGCGCAGGCGCTACGCGTTCGTCGGCGACATCATCACGGCGACCGTCAAGACGGCCAACCCGCAGGGCACGGTCAAGAAGGGCGAGGTCGTCACGGCGGTCGTCGTGCGCACGAAGAAGTCCTTCGGACGCGACGACGGCACGTACATCGCCTTCGACGAGAACGCGGCGGTCATCATCGATGCCCAGAACAACCCGCGCGGGACGCGCATCTTCGGGCCGGTCGCCCGCGAGCTGCGCGACCGCAACTTCATGAAGATCATCTCGCTCGCGCCGGAGGTGCTCTAGTGGTTGCTCGGGCGCACAGGAGGGACCACTGATGCCGGCTCGCATCCGCAAGGGCGACGAGGTCATCGTCAGGAGCGGCAAGGACCGCGGCAAGCACGGCAAGGTGCTGCGTGTCGACCCGCAGAAGCAGCGGGTCTACGTCGAGGGCCTGAACATCATCAAGCGCCACCAGCGCCCGCGCCCTGGCTCGCCCGAGCCGGGGGGCGTCATCGAGAAGGAAGGGCCGATCCACGTCTCCAACGTCGCCCTGCAGGACCCGCGTGACAAGAAGGCGACCCGTATCAAGGTGATCGAGGAGCACGGCAAGCGCCTGCGCGCCTCCGTCCGCACGGGGGTGAAGATCTGATGCCTGCGACTGCCGCGCCCGCGCGCCTGAAGGCCCGCTACCTCGAGGAGATCCGCCCGGCGCTGATGCAGCGCTTCGGCTACTCGTCGATCATGCAGGTGCCGCGGATCGAGAAGATCACGCTGAACATGGGCGTCGGCGACGCCAAGCAGGACTCCAAGATGCTCGAGGCCGCGCAGGAGCAGCTGGCGACGATCGCCGGCCAGAGGCCGAGCGTCCGCCGGGCGCGCAAGTCGATCGCGAACTTCAAGCTGCGAGAGGGCATGCCCGTCGGGCTCGCCGTGACGCTGCGCGACGCGCGCGCCTACGAGTTCCTCGACCGCCTCATGTCGGTCGCGATCCCACGGATCCGCGACTTCCGCGGCCTGAAGGCCAACGCCTTCGACGGCCGCGGCAACTACTCGCTGGGGATCCGCGAGCAGATCATCTTTCCCGAGATCGACTACGACGCCGTCGATCAGGTCCGCGGCCTCGACGTCACGATCACGACGTCGGCCCAGACCGACCTCGAGGCCTTCGCGCTGCTCGAGGCGTTCGGGATGCCGTTCACGAAGGAGGGCCGCCCGCAGGACGCCGCGGCCGACGAGCGCCGCAGGGCAGCCGAGGAGGAGGCACGCCACGACGAGGCGCGCGCCAAGGCCGAGGCCGAGCAGGCGGCGCTGGAGCAGCTCAAGCAGGAGAACCCGGAGGCCTACGAGCGACCCGCCGAGGAGCCGGAGGACGAAACCGACACCGAAGGTGGAGACAGCTAACATGGCCAAGACGTCCCAGCGGGTGCGCCAGGCGCGCCCCGCGAAGTTCAAGACCCGGGAGTACAGCCGTTGCCGCCGTTGCGGCCGGGCCCGCGCCGTATACCGCAAGTTCGGCCTGTGCCGGATCTGCCTGCGCGAGATGGCCCACAACGGCTTCGTCCCGGGGATGACGAAGTCTTCGTGGTAACCCCGAGCAGCACCGAGAACCCGTGAGCGCAAGCACAGACCCCATCGCCGATTTCCTGACCCGGATCCGCAACGCGATTCAGGCCGCCCACGAGACGGTCGAGATCCCGTCGTCCAAGCTCAAGGCCGAGTGCGCGCGGATCCTCGCCGAGCAGGGGTACATCGACGGCTTCGAGACCGTCGCGCCCGACGCCGCCCATCCCGGCGAGATCCTGCGCGTGCGCCTGAAGTACACCTCCGACCGCCGCTCGGCGATCTCCGGCCTGCGGCGCGTCTCGCGCCCGGGCCGGCGCACCTACGCCGGCGTCGGCGAGATCCCGAAGGTGCTCGGCGGCATGGGCACCGCCATCGTCTCCACGTCCCGGGGCGTCATGACCGGCCACGAGGCTCGCAGCGCGGGCGTCGGCGGCGAGGTCGTGGCGCACGTCTGGTAGGTCTGTGGTCGCATGTCCCGCATCGGCAAGAAGCCCATCGCAGTCCCGACCGGCGTGACGGTCTCGATCGAGCCCGAGATCGTGCGCGTGCACGGGCCGCGAGGCGAGCTGTCCGAGCGCGTCCCGCGCGCCATCACCGTCGCCCAGGACGGCCAGCTGCTCGTCGTCACGCGCCCGACCGATCGCGGCGAGCACCGCGCGCTGCACGGCCTGACGCGCTCGCTCGTGGCGAACATGGTCGAGGGCGTCACGACCGGCTTTCAGAAGACGCTGGAGATCCAGGGCGTCGGCTATCGCGCGGCGCTCAAGGGCCGCGATCTGGAGCTCGCGCTGGGCTACTCGCACCCGGTCTCCGTCAAGGCGCCCGAGGGGATCGAGTTCGAGGTGCCGATGCCGACGCGCGTGGTCGTCAAGGGCAACTCCAAGCAGCAGGTCGGCGAGCTGGCGGCGAACATCCGCAAGAAGCGCCCGCCCGAGCCGTACAAGGGCAAAGGCATCCGCTACGAGGGCGAGTACGTCGCCCGCAAGGTCGGCAAGCGCGCATGAGTGAACACGGTTACGGGCGGCCGGACGCCGACCGACGGTCTCAAGAGCGCCGACCGGATGGAGGCAAGGGGTGACCATTTCGACGAAGCCCGCCAAGCGGCTCAAGCGCCGCCGCCGCGTACGCGCGAAGATCTCCGGCACCGCCGAGCGGCCCCGCATCTCCGTCTTTCGCTCCAACCGCGGCATCGCCGCACAGCTCATCGACGACGTCGCCGGGCACACGCTGGCCGCCGTCGCCTGGACCGAGGCCTCGCTGTGCGACAAGGCGCCGATGGACCAGGCCACCGAGGCCGGCAGGCTGCTCGCCGAGCGCGCGCAGAAGGCCGGCATCTCCATCGCGGTCTTCGATCGCGGCGGCTATCAGTACCACGGCCGCGTCAAGGCCTTCGCCGAGGGCGTCCGCGAAGGAGGACTCACCGTATGACAGCGCGTCATTGCTCGACCATGGCTGCCTTCGTCCCCAATCGGAGGTCCTCGCGATGAGCACACCCGTCGTCGACCGCTCCGTCAACCAGGCCGGCCTGGATCTCCAGGAGCGTGTCGTGGAGATCAACCGCGTCGCGAAGGTCGTCAAGGGCGGTCGCCGCTTCTCGTTCACGGCGCTCGTCGTCGTCGGTGACGAGCGCGATGTCGTCGGCGTCGGCTACGGCAAGGCCAACGAGGTCCCGCTCGCGATCCAGAAGGGGGTCGAGCAGGCCAAGAAGAACCTCTTCCGCGTGCCCAAGCACGGCGCGACGATCACGCACCAGACGACGGGCGTCTATGGCGCGGGCCGCGTCTTCATGAAGCCGGCCTCGCCCGGCACCGGCGTCATCGCCGGCGGCGGCGTGCGCGCGGTGCTCGAGCTCGCCGGGATCCACGACATCCTCTCCAAGTCGCTGGGCTCGCAGAACCCGATCAACCTCGTCAAGGCGACGGTCGCCGGCCTGCAGAGCCTGCGGCGGCCCGAGGAGGTCGCCGAGCTGCGCGGCCTGTCGATCAACCGCGTGCTCGGCCTGGGCGGCGAGCAGGAGCAGGTCGCCGCCGAGACGATCGAGGGCGCGCCGGCCGCCGCCGCCGAGGAGGAGGCCGTCGAGGCATGAGGATCACGCAGCTGAAGTCCAAGAACGGCTCCGACAAGCGCCAGCTCGACACGCTGCGCTCGCTCGGGCTGCGCCGCATCGGCCAGACGGTCGAGATCGACGACACGCCGCAGGCCCGTGGCATGGTGCACCGCGTGCGCCATCTCGTCCGCATCGAGGAGAAGTCATGACCCCGTCCGAGCCCGACGCCGACGAGCCGCGCGTCGGCCTGAACACGCTCAAGCCCGCCCCCGGCAGCCGCAAGCCGCGCAAGCGGGTCGGTCGTGGCCACGGGTCGGGCACCGGCAAGACCTCCGGCCGGGGCCACAAGGGCGCAGGCGCGCGCTCGGGCTCCAAGTCGCGGCCCGGCTTCGAGGGCGGCCAGATGCCGATCCATATGCGGATGCGCAAGCTGCGCGGTCCGCACATGAAGAAGTCGATGCCCTTCGAGATGTTCCGCACGCACACGCAGGCGGTCAACCTCCAGGATCTCGAGCGCCGCTTCGACGCCGGCGACGAGGTGACGCTCGAGGCGCTGAAGGCCAAGGGCCTGGGCACCCGCAAGGGCGTCCGGGTGAAGATCCTCGCCAAGGGCACGATCTCCAAGCCGCTGACGGTCCACGCGCACGCGTTCAGCGCGACGGCGCGCGAGGCGATCGAGGCCGCCGGCGGAACCTGCCAGATCCGCGCCGAGTAGCGGCCCCGCGGCCTGTCGGAAGCCCGCGACGGGTGTACTAAGCTGATCCGCTCGTGCTGGCCACGATCCTCACGGCCTTCAAGGTCGCCGACATCCGCAAGAAGCTCGCCTTCACGGCCGCGCTGCTGTGCTTGTACCGCCTGGGCGCCCACATCCCCGTGCCGGGCGTCAACGTCGAAGCGGTCGCGGCGGTGCAGGACCAGTTCGGCGGCGGTGGCGTCCTGCAGTTCCTCAACGTCTTCAGTGGCGGCGGGCTCTCGCGGATCGCGCTCTTCGCGCTGGGGATCATGCCCTACATCACGGCGTCGATCATCCTGCAGCTGCTGACGGTGGTCGTGCCGTCGCTGGAGAAGCTGTCCAAGGAGGGCGAGGTCGGCCAGCAGCGCATCACGCAGTACACGCGCTACCTCACCGTCGGTCTCGCGTTCGGCCAGGCGATCGGCTACGTCTTCCTGTTCCGCTCCTTCACCGCGAGCGCCGGCGAGCCGATCATCGACAACTTCAGCGCCGCGCGGGTCTTCCTCATCGTCGTCTCCCTGACGGCCGGCTGCGTGCTCATCATGTGGATGGGCGAGCTCATCACCCAGCGCGGGATCGGCAACGGGATCTCGCTCATGATCTTCGCCTCGATCGTCGCAGGGCTGCCCGGGGGCGTCCAGGCTTGGGCGACGAGCTCGGATCCCGTCTTCAAGGTCATGATGCCCTTCATCTGCCTCGGGGTCATCGCGGCGATCGTCTTCGTCCAGGAAGGGCAGCGGCGGATCCCGATCCAGTACGCCAAACGCGTCATCGGTCAGCGCATGACGCAGGGCGGGCAGACCTACCTGCCCCTGCGCGTGAACATGGCCGGCGTCATCCCGGTCATCTTCGCGGCCTCGATCATGGCCTTCCCGCAGACGATCGGCCAGCTCATCAACAACGAGGCCGGGCGCGACTTCGTCGCGTTCTTCAACTACGGCGGCTGGCCCTACATCTTCTGCGAATCGATCTTCATCATCCTCTTCACGTACTTCTATACGGCGGTGACATTCAACCCCGTCGACCAGGCCGACAACCTCAAGAAGTACGGCGGCTTCATCCCGGGGGTGAGGCCGGGCCGGCCGACGGCCGAGTTCCTCGACCGCGTCCTCGCGCGGCTGACGTTCCCCGGGGCGCTGTACCTCGCCCTCGTGGCGGCGATCCCGACGATCCTCGTAAGCCAGACGAGCGCGAACTTCTTCTTCGCCGGAACCTCGATCCTCATCGTCGTCGGTGTCGCGCTGGACACGATGAAGCAGCTCGAGGCGCAGCTCATGATGCGCAACTACGAGGGGTTCTTGAAGTGACGCTCGCGACACTGCGGGCGCCGTGTCGCGCGCAGTAGGCTCCTGCACGCGCCGATGTCCGAGTTGAACCTCATCCTTCTTGGACCCCCAGGCGCGGGCAAGGGCACGCAGGCCGAGCGCCTGACGGACGACTTCAACGTGCCCTACATCGCCACCGGGAACATCCTGCGCAAGGCCGTCCAGGACGAGACCCAGCTTGGCAAGCAGGCCAAGTCCTACATGGACGCCGGCAAGCTCGTCCCCGACGACGTCATCACCGGCGTCATCCTCGAGGCCATCGAGAACGCCGACGCGCGCGACGGCTTCATCCTCGACGGCTTCCCGCGGACGATCCCGCAGGCCGAGTCGCTCGACGACGGCATGAAGGCGCACGACCGCGACCTCACGGCGGCGATCCTCATCGACGTCGCCGACGAGGAGGTCCTGCGACGGATGTCCGGCCGCCGCGTGAGCGTCAAGACCGGCCGCGTCTACCACGTCGAGTTCGACCCTCCCAAGCACGAGGGCCGCTGCGACGTCGATGGCTCCCGGCTCGTCCAGCGTGACGACGACAGGGCCGAGACCGTCAAGAAGCGCCTCGACGTCTACCACGAGCAGACCGAGCCGCTCGTCAGCTACTACGAGGACCAGGGGCTGCTGCGCCGCTTCGACGGCACCCGCTCGCCGACCGAGGTGCACGACCACATTCGGGCGACGATCGCCACGCTGCGCCTCGAAGACGAGCTGTGATCGTCAAGAAGTCGCCGGAGGAGATCGACAAGATGGCGGCCTCGGGGGCAATCCTCGTGCGCACGCTGGCGCTCGTCGAGAGCAAGATCCGTCCCGGCGTCACGACCGCCGAGCTCGACGCCGCGGCCGAGCGCTTCATCCGCTCGCAGGGCGCGACGCCGGCCTTCAAGGGCTACCGCGGCTTCCCCGGCTCGCTGTGCACCTCGCCGAACTCGATGGTCGTCCACGGCATCCCGGGGCCCTACGAGCTGCGCCGCGGCGACGTCCTGTCGGTCGACTGCGGGATCGTCCTCGACGGCTGGGTCGCCGACGCCGCGCGGACGTTCGCCGTCGGCTCGATCTCGCCGGTCGCGCGCAAGCTGCTGACGACGACGGAGGCGTCGCTTTTGGCCGCCGTCGAGCAGTGCCGGCCGGGCAACCGCCTCGGCGACGTGTCGCACGCCGTGCAGGAGGTCGTCGAGGCGGAGGGGCTGTCGGTCGTGCGCTCGCTCGTCGGCCACGGCATCGGCCGCGACATGCACGAGGACCCGCAGATCCCGAACTACGGGCAGCCCGGAAAGGGCGTCAAGCTTGAGGAGGGGATGGTCTTCGCCGTCGAGCCGATGGTCACCGCCGGCCGCCATGGGGTGCGGATGGGCGACGACCACTGGGCCATCTACTCCCAGGACGGCTCCCTTGCCGCCCATTTCGAGTTCACGATCGCGGTCACCACGGAGGGGCCACGCGTCCTCACGCCGTGGCACGAGGCGATCGACTGAAGCGCTTCGCTACACTCACTGGTCGCGCCTGCGGCGGGACTGAGCGTCCCGCGCGCGCGTTTCCTCCAGTCTTCGAGAAGGGGCTCATGAAGGTACGACCGTCGGTGAAGCCGATGTGCGAGAAGTGCAAGATCATCCGCCGCCACGGAGCGGTTCTCGTGATCTGCTCCAATCCGCGTCATAAGCAGAGGCAGGGCTAGGCAGATGGCACGCATCGCCGGGATCAACATTCCCCTCAACAAGCGCGCTGAGATCGGCCTGACGTACATCTACGGGGTCGGACGCTCGACCGCGAACGACGTCCTGCGCAAGACGAACATCGAACCCGACCGCAAGGTCCGCGACCTCACCGAGGACGAGGTCTCGCGCCTGCGCGAGGCGATCGACGACCTCATGGTCGAGGGCGACCTGCGCCGTGAGCGCTCGCAGAACATCAAGCGGCTGATGGAGATCGGGTGCTATCGCGGTATGCGTCATCGCCGCGGCCTCCCCGTCCGGGGGCAGAACACGAAGACGAACGCCCGTACGCGCAAGGGGCCCAAGCGCATGCAGGTGGCTGGCAAGAAGAAGGCCACCAAGAAATAAAGGAAACCCAGTTTGCCTGCACCCAAGCGACCTCAACGCGGCCGTCGCAAGCCGAAGAAGAACATCCCGATCGGTCAAGCCCACATCAAGACCTCCTTCAACAACACGATCGTCTCCCTCTCCGATCGCGAGGGCAACGTCATCGCGTGGGAGTCCGCGGGGGGCGCCGGCTTCAAGGGATCGCGCAAGTCGACCCCGTTCGCGGCGCAGGTCACCGCCGACGCTGCCGCACGCAAGGGCATCGACCAGGGGCTGCAGAAGGTCGAGGTGTTCGTCAAGGGGCCGGGCTCCGGCCGCGAGACCGCGATCCGCTCGCTGCAGGCCGCCGGCCTGGAGGTCACCGGTGTCAAGGACGTCACGCCGCAGGCGCACAACGGCTGTCGCCCGCGCAAGCGGCGGAGGGTCTAGTGCTCATTCTCGCGACATCGAACACCGATCGGCGGGCGCCGATCACCGCCAGGCGGCGTCCTGGACCACCGGCCATCCGGGCCGGCGGTGCCCCGATGTGCCAGAGGCACACCTTCCTCCCGGCGTCCTTGCCTGACGGCGCCGGCATCCCGCCGTTCGGCGCCCGATGCCACGAGAAGGAGCACTGCCATGGCGCGTGACAGCGGGGCAGCATGCAAGCAGTGCCGTCGCGAGGGCCAGAAGCTCTTCCTCAAGGGCGAGCGCTGCCTGACGGACAAGTGCGGCGTCGAGCGCCGGGCATATCCGCCGGGCGACCACGGCCGCGGGCGCCAGAAGCAGTCCGAGTACCGCGTCCAGCTGCGCGAGAAGCAGAAGGCGCGGCGCTACTACGGCGTGCTCGAGAAGCAGTTTCGGATCTACTACGACAAGGCCTCCCGGCAGCCCGGGATCACGGGCGAGAACCTCCTC
>JBPCJA010000024.1:0-4318 GCA_051005755.1 Solirubrobacteraceae bacterium | reverse complement strand
CATCTGCGGTCGCGTCGACTATCGGGAGCGGGACCCAAGGTTCCCTGCTCATCGCTCTGAATTGGACACCAGGGCGAATGGGGGCGGGTTGGATGGGGGAGGGGTAACCAACCGAATGGGGGGAACCTGCGGACCATTGTGGACCCCGTACATCAATAGAGGCTAAGCGCGCGATGAAAGTTGCTTGAAGGTTCACCTAGCATCTAGGTCCCCGGCACCTAGTGGTCAGCCGCGCGGGCGATGCGTGGCGCGGTGGACCCACCACATCAGCAGCCCCTGCAGCGGCAACCGCGCCCACAGCAGCGCCGGCGCGATCGAGCGAAACTGCTCGGGGTTCAGCGCCATGTTGACGTTCGCGGGGAAGACCGCAACGAGCAGCGCTATCAGCCAGACGCCCGATGCGCGGCGCGTCTGGGCGAACGCCACGCCCGCGCCGCCGGCGATCTCCGCGGCGCCGCTGATCAGCACGAGCTCGCGGTGCGCCGGCAGGTATCCCGGCATGATCTGCTCGTAGGACTCGGGGCGCAGAAAGTGCAGAACGCCGGCGGCGATGAACACGACGCTCAGCAGCCGCTGGGGCCAGGTCACGGCGCGGAGTGCTCGCCGAGGGATGTCGGCGGGGTCCCCGCAGCGTTCATGGCTGCATCTTCGCGGATCGATGCCACATGGATCGCCGTCGGGCGTATGCTGGCGCGCGCAACGATGCCCTACTGCCCCTCGTGACCCCGGGAGCACGCCACAGATGACCGACGCAGAACACGCCGAGCGCCGCAAGTGGATCGCGCTCGCCCTGCTGGCGAGCACGCAGTTCGTGATCATCCTCGATGCCGCGATCGTGAACGTCGCGATCCCGTCGATCGGCCGCGACCTGAAGTTCCCGCCCGAGGACCTCGCGTGGATTCCGAACGCCTACGCGCTGACCTTCGGCGGCTTCCTGCTGCTCGGCGGGCGGATGGCCGACCTGCTCGGGCGCCGCCGGCTCTTCATGGCCGGGCTGATCGTGTTCGTGATCGCGTCGCTGCTCGGCGGCTTCTCGCAGAGCGAGGAGCAGCTCGTCGCCTGGCGCGCGCTGCAGGGCCTGGGCGCCGCGATGCTCGCCCCGTCGGCGCTCTCGATGGTGACGAACATGTTCTCCGAGGGCTCGGAGCGCAACAAGGCGCTCGGCGTGTGGGGCGCCGTGTCGGGCTCAGGCGGCGCCGCCGGCGTGCTGCTCGGCGGCGTGCTGACGGAGTACCTGGGCTTGGAGTGGGTGCTTTGGTTCAACGTGCCGATCGGCGTCATCGCCGCGCTCCTCGCGCCGCGGCTCTTGCAGGAGAGCCGTCGCGAGGCCGAGACGCGGACGTTCGACGCGCTCGGCGCGATCACGGTCACCGCCGGCCTGTCGCTGCTCGTCTACGCGCTCGTCGACACGATCAACGCGGGCTGGGGGTCCAGCCAGACCATCGGCCTGCTGGCGCTCTCCGCCGCGCTGTTTGCGGTGTTCGTCATCACCGAGCTGCGCTCGCGGGCTCCGCTCATGCCCTTCCGGATCTTCCGCCTGCGCACGCTGACGGGAGCGAACGTCGTCGGCCTGCTCATCGGCGCCGCGCTGTTTGCGATGTTCTTCTTCCTCTCGCGCTACATGCAGCAGGTGCTCGGCTACGACGCGCTGAAGGCCGGACTCTCGTACCTGCCGCTCGCGCTCGCGATCATCGCCTCCGCCGGCGTCGCCTCCCAGCTCGTGACGAAGCTCGGCTTCAAGCCGGTGCTCGTCGCGGGGCTCGTGCTCATCGCCATCGGACTGCTGTGGTTCTCGCAGGTGCCGGTCGACGGCAGCTACGTCGGCGACCTCCTCGGGCCGATGGTGCTCGCCGCGATCGGGCTCGGCTTCGCGTTCGTGCCGGTCACGATCGCCGCCGTCAGCAGCATCTCGGCGGACGACTCCGGTCTCGCCTCGGGCCTCATCAACACGTCACAGCAGATCGGCGGCGCGCTCGGCCTCGCGATCCTCGGCACGATCGCGAGCTCGCGCACGACCGATCTCGTCGCAGACGCGCAGGGTGACCCGAGCGCCCTGCCGGGCGCCCTCACCGAGGGCTTCCAGCTCGCGTTCCTCGCGGGAGCGGGCTTCGCGATCCTCGGGATCATCGCGACGCTCGTGCTCGTCCGCGGCTCGGACTCGCGCGCGGTCGTGGGCGCCGATCCGGCCGAGCTGCCGCTCGCATGAGGACCTGTCCCGGCTGAGCGTCGTCGACGTCTCAGCAGTCCAGCGCGAACTCCTCCTCCCCGATGAGCACGACGAGCGGCTCACCCGCGCGCCCGGCGATCCCGAGCGGCGTCTGCGGGTCGGTCGTCTCGTAGTCGGCGGCGACGACGCTGCGGCCGGGCAGCAGCCCGGCGACGTCGCGGACCGCACGGCCGAGCAGCTCCAGGCCGCCGAGCGCGCCGGCGACGCTGCCGTCCTGCGGGTCGACCTCGAAGCGCGGAAACTGGCGCATCGGCGGTAGCTCGGGCAGCGGCATCTCGCTCGCCGCGTCGTGGGGCAGCTCGTGCTGTCCCGTCTCGTCGTGAACGACGACGGCGCGCAGCCGCTCGCATTCGACGATGGCCGGACGGCCGCCATCCAGCGCGACGCTGACGCGCAGCGCGCCCGAGCCGTGCAGGAGCTCGCGCGCGAGCGCTACCGCGAGCGCGAGCTCCGTGTCGTTCTCGGACGGTTCGGGCGTGAGCGTCAGCTGGGCTTCTTCGCGGTCAGCTGTCCGCGCAGGGCCCCGGCGGGATACGCCTTGTTGTGGATGTTGACGTAATGCGCACGCGGATGCGGGTCATGGCCCTCCCTCTCAGTGCAGATCGACTGCCTCCCGGCGGGGCGAGCGTAACACCACGGTGTGCGTGCTCATACCCCTTCGAGGCGTGCGTGCGTGAAGCGAAACACGGGCGCGGCGAGCCACGGCGCGTCGCCGTAGCGCTCGTGCAGTGCGGCCGGCACCGCCGCGTGGTCGTAGGCGACGCGACGGTGCGCGATGGTCCCGTCGGCGGCGAGCAGAGCGTACGCGGCACGATGGTCGCCGTCGAACGGCATGCCCACGCTCCCGGGGTTGACGAGCTCGACGTCCCCGACCACGGAGACGCGCCGGAAGGGGACGTGGGTGTGGCCGAAGACGAGGCGCCGCTCGTGGACGCCCTCCAGCAGCTCGGCCTCGTTCTCGCCCGGCTCGGGTGCAAACGAGCGCACGTCGCTCATCGGCGAACCGTGCCAGGCTCGGGTATCCGCGCCGATGACCGCGCTCTCGGGCAATGCCGCGAGCTCGTCGACGAGCACGTCGCCGAGGGCCTCGCGGGCCGCCGCGATCGCGCCGCGCACGGGGTCGGGCGCGGCCTGCGGGTTCGCCGTCCAGCGCTCGCCGTTGCCGCGGATCCATGTCGCCGGCGCGAGCTCGCGCAGGCGCTCGACCGTCGCCTCGGGCCACGGACCGAAGAGCGCCACGTCGCCGCCGACGAGATAGCTCTCGGCGCCCTGCTCGCGTGCGTCGGCGAGCACCGCCTCGAGCGCGGGCAGGTTGCCGTGGACGTCGTAGATGAGCGCCAGCATCCCCGTAGTCTTACCCGCCGTGGTCGACCTCGCCGTCACGGGCCCGAACCTGCGCGTCCGGATCCCCCACGCCGACGACGCGGCCGCGCTGTACCGCCTGGCATCGGACTCCGAGGTCACACGCTGGTTCTCGTGGGGTCCCTACACGTCGGAGGCCGAGGCGCGCGCCTACCTCGCGCGCCTGCCCGCGCAACGCGAGCGCGGCGAGCAGCTCGACCTCGTCGTCGAGCACCTCGAGGCCGGCCCGATCGGCATCAGCGGCCTGACGGAGCTCTCGACGCGCGACCGGCGGGCGACGATCGGCACGTGGCTGGGACGCGACTGGTGGGGGACCGGCGCCAACCGCGAATGCAAGGCGCTCATGTGCCACCTCGCCTTCGTGCTGCTCGGTCTCGAGCGGGTGGGCGCATACGCGAACGTGGAGCACGCCCGCTCGCAGCGCGCGCTGGAGCGAATCGGCTTCGAGCGTGAGGGGGTCCTGCGCTCGTTTCACCGCCACGGCGGGCGATCGCTCGACGTCGCGGTCTTCAGCCTGCTGCGCGACGACTGGCTTGCCGGGCCGCTGCGCGAGATTCCGGTCGCGTTGATGGGCGCGACGCCGCATGAGTTCATCGTTCGCTTCTAGTAGTGCTTTGGTAGGTGGTTATTCGCGTTGGGGTGGTGGGTGGAGGGGTAGGTCGGTGAGGTCGATCGGTTGGTGGCAGGTTGTGCAGCGGCCGGTCCAGCACTGCAGTAGTGGCTGGAGCA
>JBPCJA010000023.1:0-10024 GCA_051005755.1 Solirubrobacteraceae bacterium | reverse complement strand
GGCGGCTACGGCTTCATCAAGGACTACCCCGTCGAGAAGCTCATGCGCGACGCGAAGATCATGCAGCTCTACGAAGGCACGTCGCAGATCCAGCGGCTCGTCATCGCCCGCGAGACGCTGCTGCCGCGGCGCATCGAGGAGCCGGCGACCGCAACCGCGTAGAGGGTGACCGGGTTGCCCGCCGCCGCGGCTCGCCGCGGCGGGCATACTCAGGGCGATGGCGCCTCGACGAGGTTCGACCGAGGCGGCCGTCGCCGAGACGGTCGCCCGCAGCGACGTCCGCGCAGCGGCGGGAGCGCCGCACGCGGGCGGTCCGGGCTCGGCGGATCCGCTCGTCGCGGGCCTGCGCAAGTCCGGGCTGCTGCGGCTGCTCGTGCTGCATCTGCTCGGCCAGGGGCCGTCGTACGGCAACCAGCTCATGGAGCGCGTCGGGGACCTGACCGGCGGCCTCGTCGCCGTCAACCCGAACACGATGTATCCGCTGCTGCGCGCGCTGGAGGCCGACGGCCTCGTCGCCGGTGCGTGGGAGCACCCCGAGCGCCGCTCCCGGCGGTTCTACCGGCTCACGGACGCCGGCGCCGCCGAGCGCGACCGGCTGGCCTCGGAGCTCGGCCCGCGCCTCGACGAGCTCGCGGCCGCGGTCGATCTCATCCGCCGCGAGCTGCTGGGCTGATGCGCACCATCGCACCCTCGAGCGCTTCGCGATCGAGCTTCAGTCCGATCGCGAGCTGACGACGTAATCTTCAGCGGCCCCCGGCCGCTCCCATCAAACGAAGGAGCTGCAAGCGTGTTCGTGTTCAAGGCCGCCGTCGTCGGAGCAGGGACGATGGGCGGCGAGATCGCCCAGGTCGTCGCCTCCGGTGGCATCCCGGTGATCCTCAAGGACGTCAAGCAGGAGTTCGTCGACCTCGGCCTGCGCAAGGCCGACGAGGTCACCCGCGCCCAGCTCGGCGGGCTCGTCCACAAGCAGAAGATCACCCAGGAGCAGGCCGACGCGCAGGCGGCCGAGATCCTCGGCCGGATCACCGGGACGACCGAGTACGAGGGCTTCGGCGACGTCGACTTCGTCATCGAGGCCGTCCCCGAGCGGATGGCGATCAAGCAGGCGGTGCTCGCCGAGCTCGACGCCGTGACGCCGGGTCACGCGATCATCGCCTCCAACACGTCGGCGCTGTCGATCAGCGAGATGGCCGAGGTGACCAGCCGGCCCGACAGGGTCGTCGGCTTCCACTTCTTCTACCCCGCGTCGATGATGCGGCTCGTCGAGATCGTCGAGGGCGCTGACACGTCGCCGGAGACGATGCAGATCGCGACGACGTTCGCCCAGACGATCCGCAAGCTGCCGATCGCCTGCGGCGAGGAGCCGGGCTTCGTCGTCAACCGCATCCTCACCTCGGCGATCAGCGAGGTGTGGCGCTTCCACGAGGAGAACGCTCTCTCGATCAAGGCGATCGACGACGCCGTCGCCGCCTCGCGCGTCGCCCCGATGGGCCCGTTCTTCCTCACCGATCTGCTCGGCCTGGACACCGTGCTGTACGTCGCCGAGCACATGCTGGCCTCCTACGGGGACAGCTTCTACGTCCACGGCGGGATGCAGGCGCTCGTCGCGGCCGGCGAGCTCGGCGCGAAGACCGGGAAGGGCTTCTACGACAACGGCGAGCCCCGCAGCACGGGCGAGAAGGAGTTCGACGCCGACGAGCTCACCCAGCGCTTCGTGCTCAAGGCGTTCGTCGAGGCCTGCCTCGTGCTCGAGGAGGGCATGGCGACCGTCCGCGACATCGACCTCGGGATGATGGCGGGCGCCGGCCTGATCCCGCCGCCATTCGCGCGCGCCGACCAGACCGGCCTCGACGACGTGCTGGCGGCACTCGAGCGCGCCGCGGGGGACTGGGGGGAGCGCTTCGCGCCGCCGCTGATCCTGCGCCGCCTGGTCGCCCAGGGCCGCCTGGGCGCCAAGACCGGCCAGGGCTTCTTCGCCTACAAGCGTCCCGACGAGGGCTTCGAGCAGGGCGAGGCCGTCCAGCTCGAGACGCGCGGCGCGACGGCGATCGCGTGGCTCGACCGACCGCCGGCGAACTCGCTGTCGCCGCAGGTCATCGCCGAGCTGGGGCGCGTCTGGGATCACGTCGAGGCTTCGGGCTCGATCCGCGCGCTCGTCATCGCCTCGGCGAATCCGATGCTCTTCTGCGCGGGCGCGGACATCAAGGCGTTCACGCAGATGGACGGGGAGACCGGCGCGGCGCTGCTGAACGAGGCGCACACGCTGCTGCGCCGGATGGAGGAGTCCTCGACGGTCACGATCGCGGCCGTCAACGCCGTGGCCTTCGGCGGCGGCTGCGAGCTCGCGATGGCGTGCGACGTGCGCATCGCGGCCCAGTCGGCGAGCTTCGGCCAGCCCGAGGTCAACCTCGGGATCATGCCCGGCTTCGGAGGCACGCAGCGCCTGCCGCGGCTCGTGGGGACGGCACGGGCGCTCGAGCTCAACCTCACCGGCGATCCGATCTCGGCCGCCGAGGCGTTCGAGGTCGGGCTCGTCAACCGCGTCGTGCCCGACCACGAGCTCTTCGACGTGACGCTCGCCTGGGCGCGCAAGCTCGGCGGCCAGGCGCCACTGGCGGTCGGCGCGATCAAGCGCACGACCGCCGGCGACGCCGATCTCGACGAGGGCATCGAGGCCGAGAAGGCCGCCTTCGGCGAGATCTTCCAGACCGCGGACGCGCGCGAGGGCATCACGGCCTTCCTCGGCAAGCGCCAGCCGGCGTGGAAGGGCGAGTAGCCACCGACGGCGTCGCGGCGCTGGCGGAGCTCGTGCGCCGCGCCGCGTCGGTCGTCGCGCTCACGGGCGCCGGGATCTCGGTTCCCTCCGGGATCCCGGACTTCCGCTCGCCCGGCACGGGCATCTGGGAGAACGTCGACCCGATGGGGGTCGCACACATCGACGCCTGGCGTGCCGACCCTGCGCGCTTCTGGAGCTTCTACGGCGACCGCTTCCAGACGCTCGGCGACAAGCTGCCCAACGGCGCACACGAGGCGCTCGTGGAGCTCGAGCGCCGCGGCTGCCTGGACGCCGTCATCACGCAGAACATCGACCGCCTCCACCGCAAGGCGGGGACGGCGGAGCTCGTCGAGGTCCATGGTTCGATCGCGTCGAGCTCGTGCCTGGCGTGCGGCGCGCGCTTCACGCTGGAGCAGGTCGTCGCCCGGCTGCCGGGCGTGCCCACCTGCGACTGCGGGCGCCCGCTGAAGCCCGACGTCGTGCTCTTCGGGGAGTTCCTGTCCGCCGAGGCGCTGCAGCGTGCGAACGAGCTGGCCGCGGGCGCCGACCTCCTGCTCTGCATCGGCTCGTCGCTCGAGGTCTATCCGATCGCGCAGCTCCCCGGCGTGACGCTGCGGCGCGGCGGGGCGATCGCGATCATCACGAAGGGCAGGACGCCCTACGACGCCTGCGCGGCGGTGAAGCTCGCCGGCGACGTCGAACGCGAGTTGCAGGCGCTCGTCGCCGCGCTGTAGCCGGCTACAGCCCGCTCGCCGTCCGGGCCCGTAGCGCCGCCTCGACGCGTGGGAGGACCGCGCGCACGGTCGCGATGTGCTCGTCGTCGAGGCCCCCGCGCAGGGCGGCGTCGGCGGCGGCGGAGACCTCGTCGCGGTGCGCGCGCAGCGCGACGAGGCGCTCGGCGAGCGCCGCCTGCTCGCGCCACGGCTCGAGCTCGGCAAGCGCCGCCTCGAACGCCGCGCGCAGCTGCAGCGCGGCCTCCCGGAGGCGCCCGGCGTCGACGTCGCTGCGCGCCCGTAGCGCGAGCTCCTCGCAGGCCAGGACGGCGTCGCGGCCGGCGAGGATCGCCGCGAGGCGCTCCTGCGGGCGCAGGGCCGCCGCGCGTCCGCGCGCCAGGGTGCTGCCGCGCTGCGCGGCGGGTAGCTCGCGCGCGCTGTCCCAGCGTCCCTCCGCGACGCGCTCGCCGTCGCCGTAGCCGACGCGCACGACGAGCGCCTGCTCACGGGAGACCTCGCGCGCGTAGGGATCGGCGACCGCGACGCGGTGGGCGTGCAGGACGCGGTTCAGCCGCGCCACGGCCGCGTCGGCGAGCGCGTCGAGGTCGGTCTCGCGCAGCCGGCGCTCGGCGGCCTCGCGGCTGCCCAGCGCCGCCGTGTCGACGAGCGTCGCCCTCGAGGTCGGCACGGACGCGGGCGGCGGCTCGAGCGGTACGTCGCGCGGACGCCGGCGCGCCGGCAGCAGGCGCCGCTCCGGGGCGCCGAGGGTGCGCAGCACGAGGATGTGGGCCGGTGCGTCGCCGAGCCACTCACGGATCGCGTAGCGCCCGGGCTCGGGGCCGAGTGCCCACGGGAACTCGAACTGGACGAACAGGAACCGCCGTGACGTGGTCACGGCGGTTCCTGGGTCGTTCGAGATTCTCGGTGGGCGGGCGCTACTCGCCCGTGTGGGCCCGGCTCGCGCGCCCCTTGGCGACCTTGATCGCGTACTTCGACGGCTTGAGCTGCACCGTCGGGTTGTCGATCTGGCCGAGGCGGTCGATGAGCTTGATCCATTGCGACGGCTTGAGGACCGACTCGGCGAGCTTGCCGGCCTTCGTCGTCGGATCGAACTGTGGCCGGAAGCCGACGTGGATGTGGTCGGCATGGTCGGCCATCGCGAGCGTGTTGTCGGTGCCCTCGTACGTCATGAGGGTGATGACCTGCGCGGGCTTCATCGTGCCCTGCAGGGTCAGCAGGCGGCGCACGGCGATGTCCGTGATCGAGCCGGCACCCTGGTTGCCCATGATCGGGATGCCGTTGATCTTCGCGATGTCGACGGCATTGCCGGACGAGTGCGCCGACACGTTGCCGCTGGTCGTGTAGTAGCCGTGGCCGCAGCGCAGCGACGTGATCGCTGGCTTCAGACCTGAGGCGGCCAGGAACTCGAGCGTCGCGAGCACGCGGCGGTCGACGGCCCCGGCCTCGATGTCGCGGCGGCCGCACGTGTAGGTCTCGATCCGCGGGTTGGCGAGCACGCGCTGGACGAGCGCGTCCTTGCTCATGAGCAGGATCTGTCCGATCGTCGCGCCCTGGGCGCCGTCCCCGAAGAACGGGTTCTTGCCCTGCGCGCGGTAGATCGCGGTCGACTCGAGCAGCTTCCAGCCGTCGAGGATCGGCTTCGGGTCGATCCGCGGCGCGCCGCGGCCGGCCGGCCGGATCTCGAACAGCATGTGTGGCGCGAGCACGTGCGTCGTCGTGCCGATGCGCCCGAGGATCGTGCCCGCGATGACCTTGCGGCCGGGCACGAGGCGCTTGAGTACGACATCGTCGCGATTGAGGCCGTAGACGCCGGTGAAGTACGACCTCACGCTCGTGCCGTCGGCCAGGGCCGATTCGGACTCGAGCAGCTGCTGGCGACCGCCGCTGGCCAGCGGGTTGGGCCGCGTCGGGTTGGCGAAGAGGCGCTCCTTGGCGACCTGGACGTCGCGGACGGCCGCGGCGGGCGCCTTGACGATCTGCTCGACCTTCTCCACGCCGCCCTTGCCCGTGCTCTTGCCGGCGCTGGCGGGCGCCGTCGGAGCGGGGTCGGCCTTCGGCAGCGCGAGCTCCTTGGCGATCGACCTCTTGCTCTGGGTCTTCTCCTTGGGCACCGGCACGTGCTTGGCGATCTTCTTCAGGCCGGCGTACGTGTAGGTGTTGCCGTAGACGTCGCGCAGCTGGACGAAGTTGCCCAGGCGCTTCGTGTTGCCGACCTTGACGATCTTGCCGTCCTGGACGGCCACGACCGGCGATCCGGCCTTCGCGTAGATGTTGATGCCGCGGCGCGAGGTGTTGGCCTCGATCGGCAGGGCCGCGTTCTGGCCCCTGGCGACGCGCCGGGTGGCCTCGCGCTCGGAGAGATCGTCCGCGTACTTCGAGTTGGCGTGGACGGGGAAGAGACCCTGCGTCAGGCCGCTGAGCGAGCCGACGAGGTCGGCCGGCATGCCGCCGATGAAGCGGGCGCGCATGAGGACGGACTCGACGTACCAGTCGGCGTGGTTGTAGGCGAAGATCGCCCTGCGCAGGTCCTGATCGGCGCCTGCGGCCTTGAGGTAGCGCGCGGCCGCGAAGATCGCGTCGACCGGGTTGTAGGGGTCCTTCTTGCTGTCGCCGTTGGCGTCGACGCCGAACTGCTTCCAGCTCGACGGGATGAACTGCATCCAGCCCATCGCGCCGGCGGAGCTGACGTTGAGGTTGCGGCCGTAGTCGGTCTCGATCTCGTTGATCGCTGCCAGGACCTCCCAGCGGACGCCGTACTGGATGCCCGCGGCCTGGTAGATCGACAGGAGGAACGGCGGAATCCGGAACTTGTTGATGAAGAAGTTCGGGACGCCGATCGGCACGGGCCCGGGGAGGGCGAACGACGCCGTCGGGTTCATCGGCGTGGGGATGCCGTTGGCGTGGCGCAGCTGCGTCTCGCGCGGACGGTCGCGCTCGGGCTTGGGCGCGCCGCGGTCGATGAGCCGGCCGAGCGTGTCGAGCGCCTTCTCGCCGGGGCGCGGCGTGCGCTTCTTGTTGCCGGTCGTGGTCTGGTTCTGGACCTGGCTGTCGAGCTGCTCGCCGGCTTGCGGGCCCGTCGTCGGCGCAGCAGGGGTCTGCGTCGAGGGGGTGGGCTTGATCGTCAGCGAGGGACCGTTGCTCGGCGGCGCCTGCACAGGCGTCACCTCGCGGATGCTCAGGATCGGCAACCCGAGGTTCGGGAGCCTGATCTGGTCGAGCGGAGTGTCGAGCCCCACGTCGAGGGTCACGGTCTTCTTGATCTTGCCGACGAGCGTGATCTCGAACGTCCGCACGGCAGCGCTCGCGGGGAGCGCGACGGTTCCAAATCCCACGGCCATGCCGCCGGACACGGCCACGGCCGTGAGCAGCCTACGCTTGTGGTGCATTTGTCCTTGCATCTCCCCCCTGGAGGTTCCAAGTACGCGAGCCCGATGCGCGTGCGCGGCAGCCTATCGGGAAAAATGCTTGCGCGCGCTAAACCTGATCTAAAGGACTGCCTGCGCAGGGAATTCCACCGGTCGGGGCGGACGGAATCGTGCCCACACGCCACTGCGGCATCCCGGGCGCGCGCGCGTGCACGAGGGCTCGGGGCGCGCTCGCTGCGCTAGCCTCCGAACGCCCCACCCCCCAGGAGGAAGGCAGGGCCGATGAGCGACGACGAGACCGATACGGATGGCCTGCGCGAGCGGCTCACGAAGCAGGGCGAGGACACCCTGGGCAAGATGACCGAGGACCTGCTCGCCAACCCCATCGTGAGCGGTGCAATCGCGCGTGCATTCGAGGCGCGCGAGAAGGCGACCGCGGTGCAGGAGGCCACGCTTGCCGCCCTGAACATCCCGTCGGCGGCCGACATCGAGCGCCTCACCCGACGGGTGCGCTCGGTCTCCCAGCGTCTCGAGGGCATCGAGGACGGCATCGACCGCGTCGAGGACCGCCTCTCGGTCCTCGCCGTCGGCGCGGGGGTCGAGCCCCGCCTGGACGCGATCGAGGGTCAGCTCGCGGCACTCATGCGCGAGCTCGTGGCGCTGCGCGCCGAGCTTCCCGGGGCGACGGTCCCGGTGCCGTCGCGCCAGGAGCGCATGAAGGTCTCAAGCTGAGCGAGACCCCGAGGCTCCGAGTCTCGAGCGAAGCTCGAGCCCGAGATCCTCAAGCTGAGCTTGAGGCTCAACCCTCTACGCGGAGTGCGGCCGCGCCGATCTCGCCGAGTCGCTCAGCCGCGAGCACGAGTGCCTCCGGGTCGATGCGCCGGCGCCCGCCGCGCTCGAAGAGGTCGGTGACGGCGAGCAGGCAGCCCGCCCGCACGCCGCGCAGCTCGGCGACTCGCAGGAGCGTGGCGGCCTCCATCTCGACCGCCAGCGCGCCGGCGTCGGCCCAGCCGCGCACGCGGGCGCCGTTCCGGTCGTAGAAGAGATCGCTCGAGGCGACGGTGCCGGTCCGCGCGCCGTCCCCCGCGGCTGCGCGCAGGGCGGCTACGAGGCCTTCATCGGCGGCGACGCGCCCGCCGGCACCGAGCGCCCGGCTCGTTCCGTCGACGGCAAGCGCGGCATCGGCGATGACGAGGTCGCCGAACGCGAGATCCCGGGCGAGCGCGCCGCACGTGCCGACGCGGATCGCACGCTCCAGACCGAGGTCGCACAGCTCCTCCATGACGATCGCAGCGCTCGGCCCGCCGATGCCCGTGCTCTGGATCGTCAGCGGCTCGCCGTCGGCGGCCGTCCCGGTGTAGCCCCACAGGCCGCGGTTGTGGTTGAACATCTTCGGCTCGGAGAGCACGAGCTGGGCGAGCGCGAGCGCCCGCCCGGGGTCGCCGGGCAGCAGCGCGCGAGGGGCGAGTGGGGCCGTGGGGTGGATATGGACGGGCATCCGGGCGGGCCATATGATCGATGCATGGCCAAGAAGAAGAGTGCGTCCCGCGCCGAGGCCGTCCGCGAGGCCGCCGAGCAGGCGTTCAGGGCGCAGATCCCGCGCGAGCGGATCTCCGAACTGCTCGACGAGCTCGGCCACACGGCGGGGCGCCTGCGCGGTGCCGTCGACGAGCTGCGCCCGGCCTCCGAGGCGGAGCTCAAGTCGCTGCGAGCCGAGGTGCGCGCGCTCACACGGCGAGTCGAGGCGCTGGAGGCCAAGCCGAAGCGGGCGCCACGCCGGAAGCCCAGTGCAGCGAAGCCCGCCGCACCGAGCACGCGCAAGCCGCCGGCAGCCGAGCCCCCGGCCGCCGAATCCTGATCCGCCACCCCGAATCCTGATCCGCCACCGAAGGAGGAGATCCGCCACATGGGAGTCGAGTTCAGCGGTCCGAAGGAGTTCCGAACCGTCATGGACCGCGTCTTCTCGCTGATGAGCGAGGACCCCGACATGGGCCCGAAGCTGCGCGATGCGGACGTCCCGCAGCGCTTCGAGTTCGAGGACGTCGACATGGTCGTCAACATCCGCGCCGCACGCGAGGGCGAGGACGGCTGCCTGTTCTGGGAGTGGAGCGACGACGTCGACTGGAAGCCGAAGGTCAAGATGGCGATGTCCTCGCAGACGGCGAACAAGTACTTCCAGGGCAAGGAGAACGTCGCCGTGGCGATCGCGCGGCGACGGATCAAGACGAGCGGCGACGTCAAGGCGGCGCTCGCGCTCATCCCCATCACGAAGCCGGTCTACCCCCAGTACCGCGAGGTCGTCGAGGCCGAATATCCACACCTGAAGGTCTGACCGACGTTAAGTCGCGTTGACAGCGCGGGCTGCGAGGCGTATGCATCAGGCACCAGGTCGAAGAGTGGATGGCATGCCATCCGCGAGGCGCCGCCGGTACGAAGACGAGCGCCGTCGGCCAAGGCAGCGGGCCGTATCGCCCGCAGACGGCGGGGCCCAGGTCCCGCCGTCGTCGTGTGCGAGATCAGGTGGATGAGCGGCTGCCCAGCACGGCGCACGTCGCGCGGCAGCTCGGCAGCAGCCCCGCCACGCTGGGTCGCTGGATCGATCGCGGCCTGATCCCGCAGTACGACGGCGCGTGGACGCCGGCAGCCGTCGCCCACGCCCGGCTGGTCGCGCGCATGCGCGAGCGCGGTCATGCGCTCGACGACATCCGCGCCGCCGGCGACAGCGGGCGCCTCGCATTCGGCTACCTCCAGGAGCTGTTCCCATCGCTGGAGGCGGCGCACACGCTCGAGGAGGCCGCGGGCGACACCGGGCTGGAGCCGGACCTCATCGAGACGATCTTCACGACGATGGGCCTGCCCGCCACCGCCGCCGAGCGCATCTCCGAGAGCGACCTGGAGCTGCTGCGCTACGGAGCGGCCGTCCTCGCCGCCGGCCTGCCGCTCGTCGCGTTCCTGCAGCTCGTCCGCGTCTACGGCCAGGCGCTCGCACAGATCGCCGACGCCGAGGTGCGGCTCTTTCACATGGGTGCGGCTCTTCTGGAGGGACTTCAGAATGCCCGGATTTGCTGACGATTCGAGGCACCGGGGTTCTGTTTGCCAGCGAAAGCGCCGCTGTGGAGGCCGGGGAGAAACCCAAACTGCGCGCTGAG